>CALGGN010000413.1 GCA_937915915.1 uncultured Selenomonas sp.
CATTGCAGGAACATTACGATACCCTGGTCCGTTACATGGAATGGCAGGACGTAGGACAGGTTTGGGCAACGGGATGCGGGTCCCGTTCCCTGGTGGAAAGGTCTGCGTTTGGGGATATGGCCTATAACATCGGCGCCAACTTGTAGGGTACAAAGGAGCATCCATGATGAAACTAAAAAAATACTTGACAGCAGGGCTTGCAGTGAGTATATTCTTTACGTGACGGAGGCGGCGACAATGGCAGAAAAAGAGAACGGCAGCCGAAAAGCAGTGAAGGTTGTGCAAACGGCAGGGCGGGAAAACGTCTACCGCGTTGATGATATCAAGGCAGAGAGTATTTTCCCGGTGGGAAATGAAAACACGCAATATGCCAAGTACTTCGATGGCACCAGTTACCTGAATCTGCTTTCTACAGAGCAGACAATCATCGGCAATGTGACGTTTGAGCCCGGTTGCCGCAACCATTGGCATATCCATCACGCCGCAAAAGGCGGCGGCCAAATCCTCCTCATTACGGCAGGACGCGGTTGGTATCAGGAATGGGGCAAGCCGGCGCAAATGCTCAGAGCTGGTGATGTGGTGAATATCCCCGCAAATGTCAAACATTGGCATGGTGCGGCGAAAGACTCCGCTTTCCAGCATCTCGCCATTGAAGTGCCGGGCGAAGGAACCTCCAACGAATGGTGCGAACCGGTGGATGAAAAGGAATATATGGCGCTGCATTATACTGGAAGCCGTTAATATTTAGGAAACACTGATTAAATGAGCTTTTGTCATTGTCGAAGGATTTTTCTGTCAGGCAAGAAAGATGCCGTGAAGTCGTAGCAGAGCTACGTCGAACGGCATCTGACGCAGCATGACAGGAAAAGACTCGGCAAGGGCAAAAGGGAATTAATCAGTGTTTCCTTTACCAAGCGAAGCGAAGGTAAATGTTTACCGTAGACAAAAAGACTGTGCCTCACCTCCAAGGAGGTGGCACAGTCTTTTTGTCATATCAGAACATCTTCCCCAGCAGGAACCAAATCCTCTGCCTGCTTTCCGCATCCTTTGACAGACCATCCTCCATGCCGATGCGGCGGGCGTAGTCCATGCGGGCGAACCAGTCATCGGGTTTCGCGTAACTGATGCCTAAGCCCCAGCCCTGGAGGGATTGGCTGCCCCTGCGGCTTTTTTCCAGTTGCACCGTACCCGCATCATAGAACAGGCTCAGTGTGAGGCCCGGCAGCTTGGTGCGACAGCGCAGCTCCAAGGTGCCCAGGATGCCCTGATCCCCGGAGACCTCCCCCTGGGGATAGGCCCGCACACCCCGGGCGCCGCCGAGATAGATATGCTCCGAGCTGTCCAAGTTGCTGCTTGCCAGTTGGCCGGAGATTTTCAGCAGGGCATCAAAGGGGCCGCCCAGCTGCTGCGCCGCCGTAAGGTCAAGGGTACCCTTGGAAAAGCTGCCCTTGGTATCGTTCAGCTCAGCCAGAGTTCTGGAAATATCCGCATCCGGGGTGACGGTGCCGGTGTGGAAAGCGGCGTTGTAGTGGAGCACGTTCCTGTCAGATCTCAGGGTACCCTCCAATCCCAGGCTAAAGGAGGCAGAGTGCCTGTCCCCTATGTCCATGCCGTTAAACTCATCCTTCAGCTTCCGGTAGTTCACGGCATAGTTCAGATTCAGGGCGTTTTTATAGCGGTTGGCGAGGGGCGTCCTGCCGTAGAGGCTCAAGGTATCGGACTTGCCCTCCACCCCCAGCTGGCTCCAAATGCTGCCCAGCTCGTAGTCCGAGTGGCTGTAGGCCAGCCCCAGGGTGGTCATGCTGTGCCCCACGGGCATTTCATAGGCGAGATTGCCGCCGTGCTGCTTGCCGTTGGATATGAGTCCCCCCACCATCAGGCGGCTGCCTGTGCCGGAAATATTCTTCCAGTCAGCCTGAAAGCCGTAGCGGTAGCGCCCTGCTGACTTGCTGCCGTAGTTTTCCCCATAGAGGACATAGGTGGCAGGATGCAGGTCTGTCACCTTTATGGTGAGGTTGCTGGTGCCCTGCTCCGAGCCGGGGGAAAGTGTGGCATGGGCGGCAATGCCCGGTATATCCCGCAGATTCCGCAGGGATTCTTCCAGGGACCTGGCCTCGATGATCCTTCCCTTTTTCAGCCCCGCCAAGGGCCTATGGGCCACGGACTCCTTCAGCACGCTGCCCGCCTCTATCTGCACCTGATCAAAGCGCCCAGGCTCGAAGCGTATCAGGAGCTTCCCTTCCCGGGCTGTCTGCTCCGGGATATAGGCGATGGCGGCAGGATAGTTTTTCCTGGCATACTGGGTTAGCTGCTCCACCGCGGCATTCAGCTCCGAGGCGGTGATTTCCCTGCCCAGCAGGGGAGAGGTGATGCCGGACAACCCTTCTTCGGAAAGCTCCATGCCCTCATGCTCCACGCGGATGCCGGACAGGGTGAATTTCGTGCCCTCCCCTCGTGTCTCCCTTGCTTCCGGCAGGTCGCTGCGGATATCTGTTTTTCCTTGCTCCATGGGCTGGCGTATTTCCTCCCCCGGCTGTGGGACGGCGGGAGCCGCCCCCGCGGTGAAGGGGAAAACAAGGGCGGCAGCGAGAGCTGCCAGCCCTCCCCTCAGCTGGGGAGAAATGCTACGTCTGATGCGTTTGTTGATTGGTCTTGCTTTTGTCTGCTGCAATATCATCTACCTCTTTTTGGTTTACTCACTATCCCGGTTTTTATCATTTTTCTCTGTGCTGTCTGCGCTGTCAGACGGTGTGCTCTCCTGCTTCTGGGCACTTTCGCTGCCTGCGGACTGGCTGGTATTTTGGGCAGTTGTCTGGAAACCGATGGCAGGTGCCCCGGCGGGGCTGTTATTGCCTGCCGTTGCGGCTAAAGTTTCTGCCTGCATGGAGACAGGAGCCTTTACTCCCTTATTTTCCAGAATGAGCAGACCATCTGTACCCCAGGACATGTTCGAATCGACCTTGGCAGGTGTCGCAGGAGTGGGGGCAGACTGAGTGCTTTCCTCCCTGGTTTCAGCAGGTAAAACTGCCGCAGCAGTGCTCACCTGGACATTGGGGCTGGCGGAGTTTGTGGCTGCCTCCAGCTGCCTGGTGTCTACGCCCCTTTCCTCCAGCTGACGGTCAACCACCTGGACGGCTGCTGCCACGGTGCTTGCCGAAGCCGTGCCGGACTGAGAAGCCGCTGCCTGCGCTGCTGTCTCTCCTCCTGCCCCAGTGGAAGACGGGGCGGTTTCAGAGGTGGCGGCAGGAGTTGGGGTTGCGGTCGAAGTTGAGGTCGAAGTTTGGCTGGGGGTGGGAGTTGGAGCAGGTGCTGGAGTTGGGGTCGGGGTTGGGGTAGGCTCCGGGGTTGGGGTAGGCTCCGGAGTTGGGGTCGGGGTTGGCTCCGGGTCAGGAACCTGGGCTGCATTTATCGTGCCCTTGCCTATGTAGCTTGAGGTAGTGAGGTTATAGTTATCCTTGTCCGTGCCCCTCAGAGTGAAACTGTCATAGATAATATCCTTGTTTTCCCCTACGCTGTCATCTACAAAATTGCCGCTGGCGATGGCGCTGACATCATCCCCTGTCACCGTATTAGCAAGAGTTGCCTCCACATTCTCCACAGCCGTCTGGCCGTCATAGGTCTTGCTCTGGTTTGTCACCGTGGCGGTGATATCCCGGGCAGTGATGGTGCCCTTGCCGGTGTAGCTTATCGTGGTGAGGTTGTAGTTGTCCTTGTCGGCTCCGCTCAGAGTGAAGCTGTCATAGGTGATATCCTTGTCCGTTCCTGCATGCTTATTTGCATAACTGCCGCTGGCGGTGGCGCTGATACTATCCCCTGCCACGATATTTCCCAGGGTGGCCTCCACATTCTCCACCGCCGTCTGGCCGTCATAGGTCTTGCTCTGGTCTGCCACCGTGGCGGTGATATCCCGGGCGGTGATGATGCCGGTGTTCAGGCTGCCGCTGCCCACCAGTTTGTAGTTCTTGGCCTTGTCCCCGGAGAGGGTAAGATTGCTATAAGTGACGGTCTTTCCCGTGCCTGCGTTTTTCGTGTCGTAGGCAGCTGTGGCGTTGAGGCTCAAGGAGGTTTTATCCCCCTCCACTACCCCCTCCAGATTGGACACGGTGAGGCTGGCCGCCGTATCCCCGTCATAGACCTTCCTGACTTCACCGCTGACGGTGAGGGGCTTAGGGGTAATCTGGGAAATGTCGCTAACCCAGTTAATGCCCTCCTGCTGGGTGGAAGTGTTCGTTGAGGTGACTGCGCTGTTGCCCACCTCGGCGGTGCCGTCATAAACCATGCTGCCCAGGTAGTTATCCTTGCGCTTCATAAAAGCGGTGAGGAGGGGCGTTGTCTCGCCCTCGTAGATGCGCCAGGGGGCTGTCCTGCTGCTGCCAGCTTCGGAAAGGTCAGTTCCCCAGGCGGCGAAGGTATTATATTCCTTCAGCTCTTCTAAGGTTTTGCCGTTATCTCCCATATTTGCATTGATGCTCCCGCCGCTTGCATTGGTGGTGGCGTAGAAGGAATTTAATATTTTGATGCTGGACTCAGGATAATTGCGTAAATCTTTGAATCCCACCACACCGCCTACCTTCTCATCGCCGCTGACCGCACCTAGATTGTATGCCTTCTCCACAGTGCCACTCTGTTGTATAGATCCCGCCACACCGCCGACGTTCTTAGGGCCGCTGACTGTGCCTGTGTTGTAGGCATTTTCCACGGTGCTGAAATAAATATTTCCCACGACACCGCCCACATTTTTGGTGTCTCTTGTGCCGCTTGTGGCGTTTACACTACCCGTATTGTAAACATTCGTCACTGAGGCATTTTGAGCAATATATCCTACCACACCGCCAAGAGCCTCACTGCTAGTGGCAGTAACTGCTCCCGTGTTGTAGGCATTTTTCAGAACCCCGCTCTCGGTGATTGAGCCCACGATGCCGCCGACATAGTTAGTTTCTTCTCTATCGTAATTCCCTTCCACCGTACCGGTGTTGTAGACGTTCCGTATTGTACCGCCATAAGAATAGCCAACAATACTGCCAATCCTACCATTTCCCTTGGTGCTGCCGCCCACGCGGCCCACGTTTTCAATAACCGCATTTTCTATATAGCCAAACAAGCCAGCATAGCTTAGAACGCTTCCTCCGTCAATGTTCAGATTTTTGATTGCGTAGCCCAGCCCGTCAAAACGACCTGTAAAGTCGCATCGAGTCTGACTCACTTCGTCAAAATCGTGATTGCCTATAGGCTTAAACTCAGTTAAGCCATTCATATCAATATCCCCCGCCAGCATATAGTTTCCAGCAAGGTTGTCCTTCATCGCTTGCAGTTCCGTGGCGTTGTTGACAAGTTTGTAGTTGTACGTCGTGCCATTCGTGTTGTACCCCGACGCGCCGCCCGTCGCCGAGCCGATATGGATTTCCCCGCCGCTGTTCGCGGTCAGCTTGACATTTGCCGCACTCCCGTTGTTCACATCCGCCACATTCTTGAAGGTGATATTATTCCCCTCCACCGTAATGCTCTGGGCAGCCTTGAGCGTCCCCTTATTCACCACATCCCCCACAAAGGAGTTGGCGCCGTTCACGGTGGAAAGGGCATCGCTGAAGCTGTCCAGATGGCCCGTCAGGTCAGCGGTGGAAAGATGCAATGTCCCCACATCAATGGAAGCCCCGTCACCAATATGGATGCCGTTGGGATTCAGCAGATAGATAGTCCCCTGGCCTGCCAGGGTGCCCAGAATATCAGAAGTGGCATGTCCCGTGACATAGTTCAAGTAGTTATTGGCATCAAAGGCCACCTTCTGCCCCTCGCCGATGGAAAAATCCACCCAGGTGATGAGGTTGTTCTCCGCTCCTGTGATATTCATGGTACTGCCGCTGGTGCTGATAGTAGCGGTGGAGCTGATCCCGCCCTGGGGCAGGGCATAGGCGGCGGAACTGATGCTGAAAGCCCCCGCTGCGAGAGCCGCCAGCACTCCGAAACGCCAACGGCGGGATATGGATGACATTCTTTTCATGGTATTTGCTCCTTTCCTGTATGAAAGCACGACAACAAGCCCGCCCGGCACAGCCGGACAGGCAGACTACAACCTATGAAAATTCCCCCAAGGGCGGACTACGGCAGCGCTTACGAGCGCAGAACTCCTGTCCCCCCCCAATGGACAGCAAGAGGCACAAAAATACCTCGACCGCAATAAGTTGTCATGACCTTGTGCCTCCTTTGTAGCATTGCAGATACACAAACATAATTATTCTCTAAAGAGAAAGGAAAATCCCCCCGCTGTGTATCGAATTTTTGGGGAAAAGCTTAAATTTTTTTTTGTTTTGTGCTACACTGAGCAAAGGAGCCACAAACCAGTGCGCAGCGGAGGTGACAGCCATGGAGACCCGGAGAAAGGCCATGCCTGTAGGCGTGGAGGATTTCAAGGACTTGGTGACGAAAGACTACCATTTCGTGGACAAGACCAAATTTATCGGGGAACTTCTGGACACGCAGGGATGTGTCACCCTGATCACCCGCCCCCGCAGGTTCGGCAAGACCCTGACCCTGTCCATGCTGCGGTATTTCTTTGATATCGAGGCGGCGGCAGAGAACCGTGGTCTCTTTGACGGGCTGGACATCGAAAGAGCCGGGGAGAAGTACATGCAGGAGCAGGGCAGTCGTCCGGTGGTGTTTTTGACCCTCAAGGAGGTGCGCTCGTCAGGCTTTACGTCCATGTTGGAAAAACTTACGTATTTTCTTCAGAACCTGTACGGAACATTCGCCTATCTGGCGGACAGCGAGAAGCTCTTTGCCCAAGAAAAGGATTTTTTCTCCACCATTTGGAACGGCAAGGGCAGTGCCGAAAATATGCAGATCGCGTTGCTCAATTTGATGCGTATGCTGGAAAAACATTACGGCGAAAAGCCTCTCCTTCTGCTGGACGAGTACGACGCCCCTATCCTGGCTGCCTGGGAGAATGGCTATTACAGGGAATGTATTGACTTTATGCGGGGTTTTCTGGGCTCAGCCCTGAAGACCAATCCCTCTCTGGGCGCCGCCGTCCTCACGGGAGTGACGCGGATTTCTAAGGAAAGCATCTTTTACCAAGGCATAAGCGATTCACACGCCGCTAAAGCGGCGGTTCACTGCTTATCGGGGCTGAATAATCTCAAAGTCTGCTCGGTGCTGACGGAACGGTACAGCGATATTTTCGGCTTTACCCAGGCGGAGGCGGCCAAGCTCATGGAAGATTGCGGGGTAAAGGACAAACTCCCGGAGCTGAAACAGTGGTATGATGGCTATCTTTTCGGTGACACGGAAATCTATAACCCTTGGTCGGTTATCCAGTTCGTGGATCACGGCTGCAAATTCCAGCGGTATTGGATCAATGTTTCCGGCAACAGCATCCTGGGGGTGCTGCTGAAATCTGTGGATGAAGCCCGCTACGAAGAGCTGCAAGGCTTGCTCCGTTTCCGCGAATCCTCTGTGGAAGCCCTGGTGGATGAAGGCATGATCTACCCGGACATTGGCACAGACAGCAATGCTCTGTACATGATGCTCCTGACCACCGGCTACCTGAAAGCCATCGAAACCTGGCAGGATGCCCGGGGGCGCTGGTGGTGCCGCCTGCAGATACCGAATCGGGAAGTCCTGCTGGCATATGAAGACGAAGTTCTGGCCAGAGTGGCCGGCCCCGGCAGCCGTGTAGCCCTCTTCTCCATGCTTGATGCCATGAAAGCGGGCAGAGCGGCGGTATTCCAAAAATATTTAGGGCGAATTCTCCGGGATACGGTCAGCTTCCACGACACCGCCCAGCCAGAAGCCTTTTATCACGGCTTGCTTCTGGGTCTCACCGTCCTCATGGAAGGCGAATACCAAATAGAATCCAACAGGGAAAGCGGCTACGGGCGCTTTGACATCGCCTTCTTCCCATTAAAAGAAAACGCTCCGGGAGTTATCCTGGAGCTAAAAGCGGCAAAATCCGAAGAAGAACTGGAAGCCAAAGCCAGGGAAGCCCTGGAGCAGATTGGCGCAAAAGCTTACGGCACAGCCCTTGCCCGGCGGGGGGTGAAGGAAATCTGGCGCTATGGCATTGCCTTCTGGGGCAAGCGGATGTGGATGGAAGGAGCATGAAACAGCCGCTCCGTCGCCTCATGGAGAACCTTGCCGATGGCGTCTCGAATCACAAGTTCCGCCATGGAATCGGCTTTCGTTTCCGTCTTGTTGATCAGCACCAGATGCTTGCCATGGAAATAGTCGATAAGCCCTGCCGCCGGATAAACCGCCAAGGATGTGCCGCCGACAATGAGCGTGTCGGCATCGCTTATGGCGTGGACGGCATTTTCGAGAATTTCCTCATCCAGACCTTCCTCGTAGAGAACCACACCCGGTCTCACTACACCGCCGCAAACCTCACAATGGGGAATGGGGCGGTTTTCTTCCCGCAGGGCATATTCCATCGGATAAAATCTGCCGCACTTCATGCAAAACCATCGCAGACTGGAGCCATGAAGCTCATAAACCGTCTTGCTCCCGGCAAGCTGATGAAGGCCGTCAATGTTCTGCGTGACCACGGCACGGAGGATTCCCCGCTCCTCCAATTTGGCAAGAGCCTTGTGCCCGGCATTGGGCTTGGCATCCATGAACATCATCCGCTGACGGTAGGCTTCAAAGAACTCCTCCGGGTGGTTCACTAAAAAACTGTGGGATGCCATTTCCTCCGGGCGAAACTCGCGATGGAGTTTTTGATAATAGATTCCGTCAGCACCACGAAAATCCGGTATGCCGGACTCCGTGGACATGCCGGCGCCACCAAAAAATACGGCTTTGGTGCTGTCCTGAAGTATCCTTGCCAATTTTTCCGCTCCGCCCATGTTCAACCCCTCCCCTGTGGAAATAATTCGCCGCCCATGCTTCTTTTCCTTCCTTACGGAAACGCTGAATTATATTCACGAAAGAAAAATCCTTCCCCTCGAGGGGAAGGCAAAATACAACTCCGCATTTGATGAAACCTTTATGAAACGGACGTGTCAGGCCATTAGATTTACCTTGACATTCCCGCAAAAAAGGTCTACGATTCATAATAGGTAATTGTAGATTGGGGGGAGTCGTCATGTCACCGCTTCGGGTCCTTGTGGTAGACAATTCCATATTTTATCGGTTGGAACTGGCAGACAAACTGCTGGAACACCTTCCGAAAGGATCCTTGATGGAAACTGCTTCAGACCCGATTCATGCCAAAGAGAAACGCATGGTATTCCGTCCCAATGTCATCGTTGTCAATTTCATGCTGGCTGCCTTCAAGATGGAGGGGAAGTCCTATCTGCCGCAGCTTGTGCAGAACAGCAATGTTCCTGTCATCGTGTTCGGGAATGTTGAAGTCGGGCGGGGGCCCGCGCTGCGGGATGGTGCCGCGGACTATCTGGTCAAACCGACCGAGCCGGGCCAGATGGATATTTTCTACCGGGTGTTTGCGAAGGCAATCGAGACCGTCGGCAAGAAAAGCCGCCGTGCCGCCGAAGCGGCTCCATCGGCCGAACAAAGCCCGGTGTCTGCGCCACAGAACAAAGTTGTTGCCCGTGGCACATGGAGCCCCAAGTCGGCTCCCACAGCGGACAAGCCGATCGGCCATACGGCATCGAGATTGCCGGAACGGCCAAAAGTCACGGATCTTCATATGCCGCCTTCTTCACATGCCGTGCAGAAAACGAGCCTGAGCCGCATGCCCCAGCCCAGCCCGCAACAGCATATCAAGCTCATCGCCATCGGCTCCTCCACAGGAGGCACCGAGGCTCTTTCCACTGTCCTGAAGGATCTCAATCCTCCGCTTCCGGGCATCGTCATCGTCCAGCATATCCCGCCCATGTTTTCCAAGCTTTTCGCGGCACGGCTGGATGAGGAATGCAAGCTCCATGTAAAGGAAGCAGAGGACGGTGATATCGTAAAGCCCAATTGCGTCTATATCGCTCCCGGCAGCTACCATATGACCATCTCCCGCAGTGGAGGAGCCATGAAGCTCACCTGCAAGACGGGACCCAGAGTTCACGGTTGCTGCCCCTCTGTCGACGTGCTTTTCAAGACCGTCGCAGAGCAGATCGGCGACGAAGCCCTTGGCGTCATCCTCACCGGCATGGGCCGCGACGGCGCAGACGGGCTTCTCATGATGAAGCAAAAAGGCTCTCCCACCCTCGGACAGGACAAGGACAGCTCCGTCGTCTACGGCATGCCGCGCGCCGCATGGGAAGCAGGCGCTGTCGATCAGCAATTCTCTCTCAACGACATGGCATCCGCCATAACAAGAAAAGCCCGCGATTGACGCGGGCTTTTTGAATACTCACCAAGATTTATCGAATACTGACCGCTGTGAAAGCATGCTTATCGGACCGTTGATGTGACACCGAGTACTCAAACGGATGCCCATCGTCCAAGAAAGCGATCTGCTCGACCTCCAGAACGGGGTGAACCCCCTCGATCCGGAGCTGCTGCTTTTCCTCATCGGTCGGCATCAATGCACGAACCGTCCGATGAGCGGATTGGAGTTTCAGCTTTAGTTTCTTCTCAATATAGCCATAAACAGAATCCATGAGGATGTCCCTCTTGATTCCCGGAATGAGCTGGATCGGCATCTTCGTGTACTCGACGACCATCGGCTCATTCTCCAGATAACGCACCCGTACGATATCGTAGACAAAATCCTCGACGGTAATGGACAGCTTGGATGCCACCGACGCGTCGGGATGCACGATATCGAACTTCTTGATTTCCGTATGAACTTTTTTGCCCTTGTAGGTTTCCGCAAAACCGGAAAACTGATGTGCCGCGCTGAGTTCCTTGACATCCGAATCCTTCATCGCCTTCACGAATGTTCCGGAACCGCGACGCTTCACGACCAGCCCACGCTTGACCAGTTCATCCACCGCACGCTTGATTGTTATGCGGCTGACACCATATTGATCACACATCTCCTTTTCTAACGCTAACTGATCACCCGGCATGAATTTTCCCTCCATGATATCCTTCCGGAGGGAGTCTGCGATTTTTTGGTACTTCAACATTTCTTTCCAACCTTACCTCTCTCAAAAAACTTGCTCACTCTTTGAGAACGGTTCAAGGACAAACTTATAGGATTCATCCTTTCACAGTCCCCTAAACCACATGGGGATATACTCTCATTCTAAAGCAAAAAAGCCCAATAGTCAAGCATAGGACATATCCTAACCAAGAAATTTTATGCGTTTTTATTTCCTTCCGGTTCACTGTTTTGAGCCGGGTCATCCATATGCAAAAATCAATATTTCTGCCGATCCCTCAAAGCGCGTTCTACATCGCGCTTTGCCGCCTTCGCCGCGAGATCCTGCCGCTTGTCGTAATTGTGCTTTCCGCTGCCCAGCGCAAGCTCCAGTTTCGCCCGTCCGTGCTTGAAATAAATTTTCAGGGGCACCAGCGTAAAGCCCTTTTCCCTCGTCTTGCTGAACAGCTTCACGATTTCGGCCTTGTGCATCAGCAACCGGCGTGGGCGCAGCGGGTCATGGTTGAAGATATTCCCCTGCTCATAGTGGCTGATGTGCATATTCTGCACGAAGACTTCGCCATTCTTGATTTCCGCGTAGCTGTCCTTGAGGTTCGCGCGCCCTGCGCGCAGGGATTTGACCTCCGTTCCCTTGAGCTCTATGCCTGCCTCATAGGTCTCATGGATAAAATAATCGTGCCGCGCCTTGCGGTTCTCGCAGGCGATCTTTATGCCCGTATTCTTCTGTCCCATAGCTCTCTCACCGCCTCCGTCATTTATTGTCCTTGGTTCCTGCTTCGGTCTTCCTGTGCAGTTGCGGGCGCTTCCGCGATCTGCGCCTTTTGGTTTTCACCTCCGCCTCCCGGTCTTCACGATGCTTGCTGCGACGTTTCGGGGGATCCGGCCAGACGACGGAATTGAAATCCTTTGCCGATTTTCCGCCCTTTGCGAGGCGACGTTTCCGATGTTTGGCAAGCGGTTCTGCGGAATCCGGCACGATATGCGCAATCAGCTGATCTGCCGAAAGCGTTTTCTTTTGTTGGGAAAGCGCTTCCTTTTTATCTTCTCTGCTCTTTCGTCCCCGATGCTTCTTTCCCTTGACGGGCTTGCGTCTCGTGCCCTCATGCCCCTGCTTTTGCGGCAAAGCCTCCGAAAGGCTTCCGCCGCCGGCGTGGTTGTCCTTGAGCACAAAGTCCAGATTGCGCTCCTCCAGATTCGCCTTCACCAGCACCACGGAAACCGTATCGCCCAGCCGATAAGCCTGTCCGGTGCGCTCGCCGATCAGTGCATACTGCGCCTCCACATAGGCATAGTAGTCATTGGCCATCGTGGTGACATGCACCAGTCCCTCCACGCCGTTCTCCAACTCCACAAAGATGCCAAAAGCTGTCACGCCGCTGACAACGCCGTCAAACTCTTCACCGACGAACTGCGCCATGTATTCGATTTTCTTCAAATCCGTCGTCTCGCGCTCCGCCTCGATGGCCACGCGCTCCCGCTGCGAAGCGTGCTCCGCGATTTCGGGCAGGATGCCCCGAAGCTGCTCCTGCCGGACAGCAGATATCGTGCCCGTCGCAAAGGTCTCCCGGAGCAGGCGGTGCACGATCAAATCCGGATAACGCCGGATGGGAGAGGTAAAATGCGTGTAGTAGCGCGCCGCCAGTCCGAAATGCCCCAGACTGTCCGTGGCATAGCGCGCCTGCTGCATGGACCGCAGGGATACCATGCTGATGACGCGCTCCTCCGGCTTTCCCTCCACCTTGCGGAGTACCCGCTGCACATCCATCGGATGGATCTGCCCCTCGCTGTCCTTATGCACGAACAGGCCAAAGGTTCCCAAAAGCTGGTTCAGCCGTTCGATTTTCTCATCCGAGGGCTGCTCATGCACGCGGTAGACAAAGGGCAAATGCTTCCTGTCCATATGCTCCGCCACCGTTTCATTCGCCGCCAGCATGCACTCCTCAATGATGGATTCCGCCAACGACCCCGTCCGCTTCACAAGCGCCACGGGATGTCCCTCCGCATCGAGTTTCACCTTGAGTTCCGGAATCTCGAAGTCGATCGCGCCGCGCTCCTGTCGAAGTTTCTTGCGTAAATGACGGATTTGGGCCAGATTTTCCAACATCGGCAGAATATCTGCCTGATCCTCCAGAAGCGCCTCTTCCCTGTCCACCAGAACCCGGTTCACGATATGATAGGTCAGCCTGCGATAGACACGGATGACCGTCGGCAGGATCTCATAGCTTTCGATGCGCCCATCCCGTCCAAGCTGCATCTCACAGGCCATCGCAAGCCTGTCCTCTCCCGCATTCAGGCTGCAAATCCCGTTGGAAAGTTCCTTCGGCAGCATGGGAATCACGCGGTCCACCAGATAAACACTCGTGCCCCGTTCCCTCGCCTCACGGTCCAAGGGCTGGTTCTCACGCACATAATAGCTCACATCCGCGATATAGACACCAAGAAAATACCCTCCGTCCGGACGCTTTTCCGCGTAGACCCCATCGTCGAGATCCTTGGAATCCTCGCCATCGATGGTCACGATATGCAAATCTCTGCAATCTTTTCTGCCGCTGTATTCCTCCGGCGCAGGGCTTTGCTCCGCACGCTCCGCCGCAGCCTGCACATCCTCTGGGAATTGCTCCGAAAGCTCATACTTGCGCATGATGGACAGAATATCCACGCCCGGCTCGCCGCTCTGCCCCAGCACCTCGATAATGCGTCCCTCCGCGCTGTGATGCTTCGAGGGCCATTTCGTGACCTCCGCCACCACCTTGCTGCCCGTCTTCGCCTCCAGAGCATCCTTTTTCTTGATAAAGATGTCCTGAGAGATCTTCGCATCGTCCGGCGTGACAAAGCCAAACTTTCTGCCGGCCTCAAAGGTTCCGACGATATGACGGTTCGCCCGCTCCAAAACGCGCAGGATCTCCCCCTCACGGGCGCGGCCCTCCTGTCTGGAGACCGTCACCCGCACCAGAACGCGGTCATTGTGCATCGCCGTTTCCAGATGCGCCTTCGTCACATGCACATCCGTGTCTTCCTCCGACTCCCGCACATCCGGCACCACGAAGCCGAACCCTTTGGGCGACATCGCCAGCCGCCCCTCCACCAGAATCTCCGTATGATCTTTCACTTGTCTTCCCGCTCCAGAAACTCCGCCACTTTCTCTTTCACCGCATCCTTGTCCGCTTCCAGCGGCAGCAGGTGCCCCGACTCCGTGAACCAGACCTGCTCCTTTTCCCGGCTCGCCACATGCGCATAAATATACTCCGCGCTCTCCGGCGCAGCCGTATGGTCATTATGGCTGTGCATGATCAGAATCGGCGCTTCCACATGGTCGATGCATCCCTTCATCTGCTCCACCACATCCAGAAGCTCATGCACCGAAACCAGCGGCATCCTGCGATAGGTGTAATTCACCACCGGCTTCACGCCTTTCAGATGGCGGAGCGCCTTCGGCACATACTGGCCCACGGAAGCCTCCCGCGTGGGCAGCGCCTTGATGCCGCGCTCCTCCGCAATGAAAATCGGCGCGGCAAGGCTCACCACGCGGCAAACCGGCGATTCGGACGCTAGCATCATGGCAAACAATCCGCCCATCGAATGACCGACGACAGAAATTTTCTCCGTGCATCCCGACAGGATGGCGAACCCGTCACGCACGGAATCCATCCAGTCCTCCCATGTCATATGCACCAGATCCTCCACCTTCGTGCCATGCCCCGCCAGCCGTACCGCCAGCACCGTAAAGCCGCGCTTTTGCAAAAACTGCCCCATCTCCAGAAGCTCCGCCGGAACCCCCGTAAAGCCATGAATGAGCAGTGCTCCATGCGGGCCGCCCGGCAAAAAGAAAGGCTCCGCCCCCGACAATATCATCCCAACGTCCTCCATTCATCTAACGGAACTGTAGGCAGTTCCTGATTCCTAACGAAAAAACGTCCCCCGCCATGTGCATCGGGGAACGCTCTTCTTCACAAAGCCCTATGCGGTCATACGCGCAATCACAATCGTAATCACAGCAAACAGCACGGCAAAGACCACGGTGACACGCGCAAGCAGCGCATCCATGCCGCGAGCCTTGCCGGAAAACACCGTATCCGAACCGCCATCCATGCCGCCCATCCCGGCAGATTTCGCTTCCTGCCCCAGAACAGACGCAATCAGGATGATCGCCACGATCGCATCCAACACCATCAAAACGGTAAGCAAGTAAAAGCCCCCTTAACTCCTAGTCAAACATTACACTATATCATACCATGCCTGGCAGGAACTGTCTACACTTAAATGAAAAACTCCATTTGCCGCATAACCATCATATAATACTTCTGAAGTGGTAAACTAAAATCGGACACGAAAGGGGTAGTTTGGGAGGTTGAAATTCATGAATGCAGTTTTTTGATAATTCTTGTAATAGCTTTCCTGATTGTGTATAATCAAGCTGTGAAGGTTCCATTATCTGTATTGCCGAAAGGCTGCCAGAAAAGACGATGCATGAGGATAAGAGTTTGCCTAGTATAACACGTTTTAAATAACTTGCTGTTTCACGCAGGATAAATTTTTATGAACAAGGATGAGGAGCGCAGTCGTAGCAGAGCTACGTCAAGCGATCGAAGACACAGTTCATGGAAATTTAGACAAGTCAAACAGCAAGTTATTTGGAATGGGTTATACTAGTACACTGGCAAATTGATCATCCGTATTGATAAAAAGGTGCGATAAGAATGACTGACAATATAAAAAAAATTGGCAATATGACGGTCAGAGTTATTTCTGGTGATAATTTATCACTTCAACATGAAGCAATTAGCAGTAATGACGTTGAAATGGATCGGCGTGCTACAGCTGCTGTGCAATCAGCGATTGACAAAGCCAAGATATGTAAAAAACCGATAGCTAGATATGATATGGCTACCAAGAGAGCTTTTGTAGAATATGCCGACGGGAGCATACAATATGTCGATTAAGAAACCCATGGTTCTGGTCATTGCAGGGCCAAATGGTTCCGGAAAAAGTACCTTCACACAGTATTTTGAAAAAATCGGCGAGTACACCAACGCCGACGACGTTGTTGCCGCCACAGGAATGGATAATGCTGAAGCAGCTCGTTGGGTTGATAAAAAACGCTATGAGTCAATCGCCAACAAAAAAGACTTTACCTTTGAGACGGTATTATCATCCGAATACAAACTCGATATACTGCGCAAGGCTAAATTCGAGGGGTACTTTATAAAATGTATCTTCGTCTTGACTGTAGATCCGCTTGTCAATGTGGCCAGAGTTCAAACCAGAGTCGCACAAGGCGGGCATAATGTTGAAAAAGAAAAGATTGTAAAGCGATATAAAAAATCTCTTGCGAACATAAAAGAATTACTGAAAATATGCGATATTCTGCATGTTTACGATAATACCTTGGAGCCATGCAGAATAATCCGTAAGCACAAAGAAGAACTTTCTATATTCGCTAACGATTTATGGAATGAGGATCAGATATTATCACTTATGCAATGAAATTCAAATCCTTCGCTATACAGATAAGCTGTTGTTTGACAAATCTGAACCGCTCCCCGTCAATAGGACAGTAAAAAAATATAAAAAGTCTAATGGCTAGCAGACTCGTTTGGTAGCCATTTTTTATGCCGCATCGGACATGGATAAAGCATACTTTTCCATCGGTGTGAGGATGCCAAGGCCACGTTGCACTCGCCCAGTATTGTAGTAGGTAATGTAGCTTTCTATCGTCTGCACAAGTTCCTCTTTGCTAGTGAAACGCCTTCCGTAATACCTCTCACGTTTCAGGATGCCCCAGAAGCCTTCCATCGGCCCGTTGTCTATACAATGCGCCACGCGGGACATACTTTGCGTCATGCCCGCCTTTTCGAGCTTGTGGTGAAAAGCTCGGTTCGTGTACTGGAAGCCTCTGTCGCTATGGAATAGCGGGTGGGCATTGGGATTTTCCTTGACCGCTATGTCAAGGGTATTGAAAACCAACGGATTATCGTTGTGTTCGCTTACTACATAGGATACAATCCTGCGGTCATAGATGTCGAGTATTGCACTTAGGTACAGCTTATGGACAGCCATACCCTCGTACCACTTGAATTCTGTCACATCGGTCAGCCACTTCTCGTTGGGCTTGTCCGCATGGAATTTACGGTCGAGCAGGTTCTCGGCTATGTACTGCGGATTCCTAGCCCGTCTTGTGCAGCCGTGGCTGTAATACTTGATGGTAGATTTGATGCCCTTAGCTCGGCAAATCCTGAGTACCCGCTTGTCATTCACATGGATGCCGTGGTCATGCCTGAGGTCATCATTGATGCGGCGGTAGCCCTTGTCCGGGCTGTCAGCATGGATTTTCTCCATCTTTTCGGCAATGGCTGCATTCTCCTGCTCTCTCTTGCTGGGGATTCCCGCTGCCCATTTATAGTAGGCAGACCTAGATACGCCTAGCAGCTTGCAAAGCGCTTCAATGGGATAGGATTTTTCAAGATGGCAAGCCCGTATGGATCGGTACATCAGGGACTGCCTTACCTGCCCTAGACATTCCCCCTCTCTAGCTCGTTCAATTTTTTTAGCAGGTCGCGCTCCATTTCGGCCATGTAGAGCTGATGCTTCAGTCTCTCAATCTCAATTTGAGCCTTTTCCAGCTCTGTGCGGGGTGTCTGGTCTCGCTTGCGCTTACCCCGGCGGTCTTCTAGCCCGGCCTCGCCAAGTTCCTCGTAGTGCAACGTCCAAGACCTTGCCTGCTGATAGCTGACGTTGTATTTCTTGGCCATCTCGCCATAATTTTTTCCTGATGTCAGGGAGTCCTTGGCAATCTGCACCCGCTCCTCTAAGGTGGTTTCCCGTCTCTTGCTCATGTAGCTTCCGCCTCCCGAATGTTTTATGGAGCAAAAGTCTCCATGAGCATTATACACCTTCAGCCAATCACTTAGTTGGCAGGTACTGCGTATCTTGTATTTACAGCAAACATCCATCAGACTACCCTCGCCGTTCAGGTAGCTGAGAACAGCCTGTTTCTTTAGTTCTGGCGTATAGACTCGGTTGCGCTCATGGGGAAGGAAGGCAGATGGGCCTTCGGCTTCGTACTGATGAATCCATCTTCTGATTGTGGCTCCATCGACTCGAAGCAAATGTGCCGCTTCGCTTTGCCCCATCCTGCCCGCAAGGCATTCCCTGACAATTCTTGTTTTCTCTTCCGCTGTTGCCCTCTGTTTGTGTGGCATGAAAAACTCCCCCTATGATGACAGTTCTGTTTTTTTACTGTCTCTCATAGGGGGAGCATATCAGAGCCGTGGCTCTTTTGCTGCAGGCTTTCGCTGGCTTCCGGGCAGCCAATCACTTCACCCCGGGGAACTTCTCCTTGCGGGTTTCATGAGCTCAAAGAAACACTCAGGGGCGATTTTTTGGAAGGTAATTTGAGTCCGCCCCAGTAAACTTCTCCTTGAGGGTCTTCATAAGCTCATCCTGGGAGAATTTCTTGCCGGTGGAAATCTCGGTATAGGTATTGTCCTTTAAAAGGCCGCCTTTGTCATGGGACTCAAAGCCCAGTCCCTTGAGGGCATCCCGCATGCTGTCAAAGTTCACTCCGCCGATGTCGTTGAACATATTCTTATACCCGGCCTGCGCCAGAAAACTGGCCACTTCCATGCTCTGGAGATAAGTCCCCCCTGCTACCCCTTCCAGTTCCTGGTCGTTCAGTTTGCTGTTTGCGAATTTCTTGTTATCCATGATGAATCTCTCCTTTATGAAATCCTTTGTTCCTACCTCTCTGCACTTTATATCGTCCGAGAAGGGGAAGTGTTAATGGAAATAAAAAAGATTTTTGGCTCTCAAATCCCCTGCATAAATTCCCCAACATCATCCACGGGCAAGAAGGTTGCGCCGTCCCCCAATGCCATAAAGTGCGCCTTGCCGCATTCGATTTTCTCCCGCTCCGTGGGACGCAGGGCATCCGTGTCGATGTTGCCTTTTGTTTCCAACACGAAGTATAGCTTTTTCTCGCCGTTCTGCTGTACCATTACCACCCAGTCGGGGTTGTAGGAGCCAAGAGGCGTGCTGATCTTGAACCAGTCCGGGAGTTTGGCATACAATACCACATCTTCGTTGTCCTCAAAGGCAACAGCGAATTTCCGCTCGTTTTCGCTGTCATAGACCACATAGTTGTAAATGCCCTTCTTGCTCTCCATCATGTTGGTTTCAAGGTAGCCTTTGAGTTCCTCCGTCTCAAAGAGTTCTTGGCAATAGTATTCTGTGTCACCGATTTTCTGATAGCGGATGCCGTCCACGATGAGGGACTTCATCACCGAGCGGAGAATCTTGGCGGTTCCTTCCATAAAGACTTGAGGATTCTTCTGAAAGTCCTTGAGCCGATTGCCATATTCATCGAAACACTTCCAGTTGCCGGAAGTGTCCTGCCGTGTCCCCGTCAACAATTCCACGATGGTGCGCCGGGTGAGGTTTGTCTCGTTTTGCAGATAGGTCACCACATCCGGGAGGTAGCCGGTATGCCCATAGGAATCCACGGCGCGGTCTACTACCACCTTCGTACTGACCCCGTCTGCGCCCACGGCGAGGTCTGCCCGCGTCTGGATGATTTTCGCCGAGGGGACCTTCAGCTCCATGGCCATCTGCTTGCGGCATTTCCTTAGCACCTCATCGGTAGAAAAGTTTACCCGGTAAGTGGTTTTCCACTTGATTCTGTCCCACAGTTCCTTGAAATCGGGGGACAAGAACACCTCTTTGTTGAGGGTAGCCTCCCGCCGCTCCCGCTTGTTATGAATGGGAAGCTTACCGCAAGCCTTGAGGCATACTTCTTGGATTTGTGCCTTGTAGGGCGCAAGCTCCTCGGCCACTACGAATTTATCCTCCTGAATGGCCTGTTTCAATGTGTCCTTCACATTGCCTTTCTCATCCACATAGCCCTGCGTCTTCAGTCCATCCATGATTTTTTCCGCTTGCGCTGTACCAAGATAGCGTGGTTCTTCCTGCTCCTTCTCAGGAGTCAGGGAGATATTGGCAAAATTTGCCACTTCCAAGACCCGAAAACGAATCCCGTCCTCCTCGTATTCCTTCTGCAAGCTGTCGGCAAATTCGTCATAGCTTTCGTTGGCCATGACGGTGAGGATATTGAGTCCCGATTCGTACTGCCGTTCCCCCGCTTGATTGACGCAGAGGCGCAGTCCCCGGCCTATTTCCTGCCGTTTCTTGATGGTACTTTTGGTTTCGTTTAGGGTGCAGATCTGGAACACATTGGGATTGTCCCAACCTTCCTTCAATGCCGAATGGGAGAAGATGAAGCGTATCTTGCAGTCGAAGGAAAGGAGTTTCTCTTTTTCCCGCATGATAAGATTGTAGGTGCTGTCGTCTGCCGCCGTATCGCCCTTGGTATCTTTCCACTTCCCCGGCTTTCCTTTGCTGCCCTTGTCCGCCGAGAAATAGCCATCGTGGACGAGTTTTGCTTCATCGTCCTCGTTATGGAGGCTATGGAACAGGTCGTGATACTTGGGGCGGCGAATAGTATCGGCATAGATTTCCTCGAACCACCGAGCATATTTACCTTTGACGGCGTTGCCCTCGGCATCGTATTCCCGATAGTTTGCTACCCGGTCGATAAAGAACAGGGAAAGGACTTTAATGCCTTTGGGATTGAGCGCCAGTTCCTTGTTCAGATGTTCCTCGATGGTTGCCCGTATCTGCTGGCGTTTCATTTCATCGTCGGCGATAGTGCCAATGGCCTTCCCCAAGCGCAAAATTTCGCTGCGGCTGGTAAAGTCCACCGCCTCCCGTCCTTCAGCGCAGTAGATATCCTTGACGATATAGCCTTCGTACACATCCCGACCGCCGGATTTTTCGTAGAGGTCATCGCCCTGCTTTACCGTGACGGTCTTGCGGCTCACCACGCCTTTTTTGTTTTGCACGTCCATCTCGATTTTCGCCGTGATGGGCATTTTCTCGTTGTTTACGGATTTCAACAGTAAATAGGCATCGTTATGGGCATCCTTGACGGCAAAGCTCTCCACCTCGATGCCCTTCACCAGTTTCTTTTCGAAGCTGTCCACGGCGTTCAGCCGATAGAGCTTGTTTTCCACCCGGATGGGGGTTGCGGAATAGCGAATGGTGCAAAGGGGATTCAGTGAACGAACTGCCGCTACACGGTCATCTGTGCTGATGGTAGACTGTGGTTCATCAATAACGACAATTGGATTAGTTTCCTTTACCAAATCAATCGGTTTCGATTCGCCGAATTTCTTGTCGTTGTAGCGTTTGATAAGATTCAGATCATTCTGAAAGGCGTTGATAGTAATGACCATAATTTGAATATCATTGCTGGTAGCAAAATCTCGAATTTTCTCAATGTGCTTACTGTCATAAACAAAGGCATCATAGTTCACATTGCTGTACAGTCCCCGGAAATGCTCCCGGGTGATGTCGATGGTTTTCTTCACGCCCTCCTTGATGGCGATACTTGGCACGACGATGATGAACTTAGTGAAGCCGTAAGCCTTGTTGAGTTCCAAGAGGGTGCGAAGATACACATAGGTTTTTCCCGTGCCTGTTTCCATTTCGACATCGAGGTTAAGTTCTCCTCCCAAGGAGGTGGATTGAGGAAGCCCGTAGCGAAGCTCCACTTCCCGGATATTTTTGAGCAAATCCTCATTCATGATTTCCAGACGATTGCCGATACCCTGCCCCAAGGTAAGCTGCTGATTTTCGCCGCCAAAGCCCAAGGACATTTGCTCGTTCATGACAGGAATCACGGTAAAAAGGGACTGTTTCGCCGTCTGCCCCTTGAAAACGTCCCGCACAGCGGCAATGGCCTCCTGTTGGTAGTCAAGGGCAGAATCAAATTTCAATTTCAAATGTAAACACGCCCTTTCCATATTACGTAACTCATCATTTATTCGCTATAGATACAGTGATTTATTTTTTGCAAAGTCCTCTTCATTCATAGATATTGCTTCGGTGACATAACGCCAAAGTTTATCATATTTATCATGCACAAATTCTTTCTGGGTGGATAAAGTGGAGAATGACAACAAAGCATCATTTAGCCTTCGAGGTTCTTTTTGCCTTTGCTTTTGTATATGTTCCTCATTTTTCTGCTTGCTGTAAACAAGGATGAATCTTGAATTTATTCCATTTACGACCATAAAATTATTGTTCATGATGATTCTTTCAAAAGAGTGCAGACTTTCGCTAATTTTCATACGAATATTTTGTTTGGCATCTTGTTTGTGCATTTTTCTGTCTTTAAATTCGATAAAATTCACAAAACCACCTTTAATAGATATCGCATCTACGCTTTTTGGACGTTCTTCTTCTCTTGCAAACAATTCAGCAATGATTTTATCATATGAATAAGCTATGTCTTTTAGCTTACAAAGCGGTTTACCGCTTTGTTCTTCAATGGAAATTTCTTCTACTGTTTCCAAATACTTGTCATATTTATGAAGCAACTTTTCTATATCAGCTATTGTCATCGTCTTGCTCCTGCATTTCATCACGATATTTTCTCAATGTCAAAATTGGTTCGGCCATCAAATTGTAGCTTTTCTCAATATTACCATCTATATTAGAAATTCTCGCACCTTTTTCATGAGATTCCGCTAAATAAAAATGCGCTTTATTACCTAATTCGTATTGCTCCTGGAATATATCTAACGCTTGCAGGAAATAGGGGCTATGCGTTGCGACGACTAAGTAGATATGGAGTTTCTTTACCATTAAAACCAGCAGTTCCGCATAGAGTAGCTGCCACGCCGGATGCAGGTGTATTTCCGGTTCGTCGATGATGAGCAAAGCATTTTCCGGTAAATAACCATTTTGCAATAACAGTTGTATCATTGCATAAGATTTCATGCCGGTCGCCAAAGTAGATAAATCGAACTCATGCTCGTCATACCGATATACAAAATGATTTTTATATTCGATACTCCCCGGTAAAACATTTGCTATTTCCGCTGACAATGCCTCCATGCGTTTTTTTCGTAACGCTGTCTCAATAACGTCCTCGCCTGATTTCGGCGCAACCATCTTGTAGAGCATTGCTTCCTTATGGCTGGTAATCGATGGAGGACGATCATCAATCACGTTATAGAAACGATCCATTTCATCAATCAAGAAAGGCGTTTCAATATAATTCACTTCAGAAAACAGGGGATTGTTCTTTAGCTCTTTGAATCCATTTTCGTAAAGAATAAGCCTCTTATTCGTCAATGATAACAGTATATCTCCACCGTTGTCGTGAAAAACTTGAATATCTCCATTGACCGCATCATCGGCAAAAACATTCTTAGAATTTTGCCCCAATTCCTTGCGAAAAGTTTCCATTACTGTGCTGGTGAAAACGTCAAATTCGAAATCCAGCGACTGGATTTGTTCCAAACGTTCTTTTAGCCTTGATACACGTTCCTGAACAAATTGTTTTCTTTCGTCTGACACATGAGAAAAGTCCTTATTTACATATTTTTCTATACCTTGAACACCATATTCCAATACGGTTCGATATGAATATAAATTTCCGCGAAAGTGAGTGTCGTCGCGACTGATAGTTCCATCACGCATATTGCTTTCTTTTTCGGTAGCTGTCAATAAGTCCAAAAAGTCACTTGCCAAGTATTGCATACTTGCCCTTGGAAAATCTAATTTATAGGATTGAACCCCGTGGAAAATGGAAAATAACGTCTTACCGACCGTGCTTTTCCCTGTGTTATTTAGGCCGGAAATTACGGTCAAACCGTTCAACATAATATCGGCTTCCTGTAAAATACCGACATTGGTCAATCGAACTCTTATCATGATATTCTCCTGTCCTGTTATCTATCATACGCACACAAAGCTGTCCTCGTCCAGCCCCGCCGTCTTCAGCGTTTCTTTGATGTTCGTTTTGTCCATATCCGAAGCAAAGCCCGTGTCCCGGAACACTACCTGCCAAAGTTCGCTGTCGTATTCCTTGTGGAGTTTTGCGATTTCTTCCGCCACGGGCAAAGTGATATGTTCCCCAAGGCAAATCATCAGCGCACCGCCGCCGATGATATAGACCGTTTCGCCGTTTGCCTGCCGTTCTTCGATGGGCAAGGCAAGGTCAAGGCCCATTTTAAGCATAATCTCATAGACCACATCAAGCTGACTGCGTCCCGGAAGGAAATTGTCGGTGGCTTCCTGCAAGGCAAGCTGCAAGTCCTCCGGCTGGGGATTCCATTTTTGGAGGTTGGAACTGTCCAGTTTGAAGACTTTGAAACCAATGTCGAGGTCGGCGGCTCTGTCCCCTGCTTCGGCTTTTATTTTCTCCCCGGCGCGGCGGATGCGCTCTTTGCCGATTTCGCAGATGTTTTTATAGCCCGCTTTCGCCGCCTCGCTATTTTCGGCGGTAGGTTCCGGCAGTTGTATCATGATAAATTTGCGGCGGCCGCCGTCTTCGGCGTTTAATTGCATGACGGCGTGGGCAGTAGTGGCGGAGCCAGAGAAGGAGTCGAGGATAAGGGAGTCTTTATTATTAGGCAAAATATTTATGAGATATTTTATCATTCTAGAAGGTTTGGGTTGACTAAACACTTTATCATTTTCTAGAACATCAGCCAACAACTTTGTTCCTTCACTATTAAACCCAACATTTTCTTCTTTTAATAGCGTATCTGGGGGTTGTCCTAATTGAACCTCATTTAAATATCTTTTAGCTCTTGGTTGCTTACCATCAAAATTTAATTGATTTGTTTCTTCCATACGAGTTAGAGATTCTATTGAATATCTTGGATATGAACCTTCAGGCGCTGACCAAACTATTCCATTTTTAAATGTATATGTATATGGTTTAGCATAATTTCTAGCATAAATCGGATCTAATTTGTAAAAGCCTCGACCATCATTATCATTTAATTTATAATTCTCTGATTTATCAACCTGTTCACGAATACGCTCATCTTTGTTTGAGGTAATTACTTCTTTATCACGAGCATAGGTTAGTACATAATCTGTATTTTTATTAAAATCTTTACTAGAATTTCTTACAGTATGCATACATCTTCTTGTTAAAATTGCCAAAAAATTATTTTCACTGAAAATTTCATCACAAATTCTTTTTAAATTTTCCACTTCATTATCGTCAACGGAAATAAAAATAACCCCATCATCACTCAGCAAATTTCTCGCCAACCGCAAACGGGGATACATCATATTCAACCAATCCGTATGAAACCGCCCGTTGCTTTCCGTGTTGGTGTCAATGCGATGCCCTTCGCCGTCAACTTGCCCCGTGACGCGCTTGTAGTTTTCGATATTATCCCTAAAATCGTCTTTGTAAACAAAATCCCCACCGGTGTTATAGGGAGGGTCCAACAAAACGATAAAAATGATACAATCAAACGGTGTTCCCGTTTAACTGGTTTCAATTTTTTTCGAGGTGGTCGCATACCGTTTGCGAGTATCGTCATGCCTTGTTGATATTGGCCTTACGTAATCTTCACCGTTAGAGCATAAACCCTTCATAGACTATTTCGTTTGCGCCATCAGCCAACTATGAATGGCTCCTATATTGTACGCATATTGGAAACTCTTCATATGCTCCCCGGCCGGACTGCCGTCAGACACTTGCCTGAATTGAATGAAGTTCTGCTTGTATCCCTTGTTCAGTAATTCTCTAATGGCATCTTCCGTTGCTTCACCGCTTTCATGGTTTACATCTTGAAGCAGTCCATATTGGATGCCATCATCGTCAAGCGCCTTCATAATCGCCTCCTGCCCTCGCGGCGCCTTAGCGTCTTTGGCGGAGGTGATATAGACGAATTTCTGATTGACATACCTTTTATTGGCTACAATACTGTTGAATTGGTTGTCGTAGGGTTCTCCTCCCGGCTGGCAACCCACGTAGACGGTCGCGGCAAATTTATCCGCAAAGGCATCGTTGATGGCAAAGTCAAAAATTCCACCCATGGATTGTCCCGTAAGGTACAGTCTCTTTTCATCTACTGCATATTTCGAGATAACTTCATCGACAATGGGAACAATGTGAGAACTGTCAGTATGAGCATTTGAAATGTCGGAATTGCCGTTCGCAATCTCAATCAACAGAAAAATACAAGGGTTCTCCCGTATGCTTTCCTCAGTAATCCATGCCTTGGGACACTGCGCTTCCTTCAAATCAGCAAGTGCTTTCCCTGCGTAGGATGCGTCGGGGATATAGGTAACGAGAGGCAATTTCTCACTTCCGTCATATCCTGCGGGAAGATATACGCTGTAATTCATTGAGCCGCCGTCGTAGGTGTACACGATGTCAGACCATTCGCCAAGCGCGTATTTAGTCGGAGATTTTGCAGTACTCGATTCGGGATGTGCAGACTCCCCACGACTGTTCGTTGTCGATACGGAGCCGCAGCCTACGAGCAGTACGCACAGCAAGCCGCACATCAAAGTCATAGCCATTAACTTTCTCATAGAAAATCGCTCCTTCCTGCTTAACCATATGTAATTCTACAACCAATCTCGTCACTCCTGCTAACGAAAGTAAAAAAAATAGCACAGAGCCGAAGCCCTGCGCCCAATGCCTACTGTATGCGGACTTCCGTGCCGTCCCGGAATGTCACGCCGATGTCTCCCTTGCCGTAGACGGTCACGAAATCAACGAGCGTCCCCCAAAGCCCCTCGTCGAACTCCGTCAATGCCGTCTCCCTGCTACGGAGAGCCTTGTCAAAGGCCTCCAGCGTCTCTGCCTTGACTCGCTTGGCCTGGATTGCTCCCGTCGTAGCATCATGCTTTGCCTTCACGGCCTCGTAGCGGCTGACCAGTTCGTTGTACCGTTCTTGGTACTCGGCTTGGTTTTGGGCAACACGGGCGTTCTCTCCGATGCAGTTTTGCACCATCTCCACCAGAAACTGCATCTCGTCAGCCAGTTTCCGTTGCTCGGCTTCGAGGCTCGTGGTGTCACAGACCTGTTCCTGCACCAGCCGCAGATTTTCAAGGAGCGTTTTCTTGCTCTCGTAGAGCCGATTGAATGCCGTAACGAATGCCGCCTTGATTTCTTCCTCGACAAGATGGGGAGTGGAGCATTTTCTTCCGTTGTATTTGTGATTGCATTGGTAAATGACCCGCCGATACTTGTCGGTGCTGTGCCAGACCTTCGAGCCGTAAAAGTGTCCGCATTCGCCGCATTTGATACGATTGGAGAAGATGGTCACTCCGCTGTAGCGCCTATTGCCGCTTTTTCTTCGGGCAATTTCCGTCTGGACGATGTCGAATGTGGCAGGGTCAATGATGGCCTCATGACTGCCTGTTACGTAGTATTGGGGGATTTGGCCTTCGTTTTTGACCATCTTCTTGGTGAGAAAATCTACCGTGAATTTCTTTTGGAGTAGGGCATCGCCCTTCATTTTTTCGTTGGTGAGAATGCTTTGGATAACGCTTGGATTCCATTTGTCCTTGCCGCCGGGAGATTTGATTCCGCGCTTCATCAGTTCCTTGGCGATTCCCATAAAGGAAAGCCCGGTCAAAAACAATTTGTAGATAAGCTGCACCGTTTTGGCCTGCTCTGGATTGATGACCAAATTCCCATCTTCTCCACGGTCATATCCCAGAAATCTTCTGAATGGAACGGTAGCTTTTCCATCGGCAAAACGCTTTCTCTGTCCCCAAGTGGTGTTTTCCGAAATGCTCCGGCTTTCCTCTTGAGCAAGGCTCGACATTATGGAAATGAGAAGTTCGCCCTTTGAATCCAGCGTCCAAATATTTTCTTTTTCAAAGTAAATCTCGATTCCTTTATCCTTTAATTTTCGTACAGTTGTCAAGGAATCAACGGTGTTGCGCGCGAACCTACTAACCGATTTTGTTATTATCAAATCGATTTTTCCGTCAAGGGCATCCTTTATCATGCTGTTGAAACCTTCCCGATGTTTGGTATTCGTTGCGCTGATTCCCTCGTCTGTGTAGATTTTTACAAATTCCCAATCTTCCCGGCTTTTGATGTAATGTGTGTAATAATCCACTTGTGCCTCGTAGGAGGATTGCTGCTCCTCGTGGTCGGTGGAGACTCGGGCATATCCGGCCGTGCGCCGTTTTTTCATGGACACCAAGGGAGTGTTCGTAAATCTTGTCATGGTTGCCGGAATGGTAGTCACATTTCTTGCTGGCATTTTCTCTCCCTCCAATATTTTCTCGAAGCCTCACCAATGCAACGCTTATGTTCCTCGGAGAGCGGCGGCATCCGTTTTTTCGTTGACCATGTGTCGCCGTGAGTTCGACCGTCCTTGAAATAGATGGTAAGCCGTCCCTTAGCAACAATGCCAATATGGTCGATTTGCTCACGAAAGGTGTTTTCATCAAATTCGGATAATCCCATAGCCTTGGCGCAAATGCTATGAACCGTATCTTCGAAAATGCCTCCGATGCCACAATGTGTTGAGCAAAACCATCTGGCATCTTTTTTGCCGGATGCTCGTTTGTACATCTGCCGATGGAAATTCTCTCCGCATTTCTCGCAACGAATATGCCCGGTCAAACACGATGTTCCTCTCTTGTGAGATGGATTTCTCTTTTGAAACACAGACATCTTGCCCCGTCGTTCCTTCGTCCAGCAATCCGTACGCGCCGTGGATTTAAATTCCCAAGTGTGATGGAGTTCCTCTCCGTCCTTCATGCGAAAGACGAGCAGATGGTCTTTGTGTACGATGATGGTTTCTACTCGTTCCGTGAAAATGTTCTCGTCAAATTTCTCAAGTCCTAATACATCTTGGCAAGCCTTTTTTAACGCAGGCTCCGGGATGGACGTGGCATCGCATTGGTCTTTGTCGCTTTTGCCGCGGCATTCCCAGTTGGCTGCCGTATCGTTCACTCGCTTGTACTGATGCCGCCGATAGCTATTGCCGCATTTGGCGCATTTCAATTTGCTCGTAAAGCAACTGGTAGGAATATGCGGATTGGCGAGTGCGCCAAGTTCCCTGCGCCGTTTGATTTCCTCCTGCACGGCTTGGAAAGTCGCGAGGGAGATAATTGCCTCATGGGAATCGGCTACCCAGTATTGCGGCAATTCCCCATTATTCTTCCTGGTTTTGTGGTCTATGTGGCTTGGCGTGTATTCTTTCTGCAAAAGCATATTCCCCGTGTACTTCTCGTTCTTTAGAATGGCTCTGATGGACATATTGGAGAAATGCTGTCCCGTGTAGGATTTCACCCCCATCTCTGCGAGTTGTTTTTCTGTTTGTTCAGCAGATATGCCGTGCAGGAAGTTGTTGTAAATGAGCCGGACAATCTCGGCTTCCTCTGGAACAACAACGAACTTTTCTCCGTTCCATCGGTAGCCGTAAATGCAGAAGGAATTCGGTATGCCTTTCTCAAACCGTTTTCGTATGCCCCATTTCACATTGTCGCTGATGGAGCGACTTTCTTCCTGCGAGAAGGATGCAAGCAATGTGAGCATAAGTTCCCCGTCCTCCGACAAGGAATTGATACGCTCTTTTTCAAATCGCACTTCTACGCCGATAGCTTTCAAGTGGCGCACGGTTTCCAACAAATCAACTGTGTTTCTTGCGAAACGGCTGATGGATTTTGCGAGTAAAATGTCAATTTTCCCCGCCTCGCAATCACCAATCATTCTCTGAAATTCCGTGCGTTTTTTGGTACCGGTGCCGGAAATAAAACTGTCGGCGTAAACTCCTGCGTATTCCCATTCTGGATTTTTTTGAATTAACTCGCTGTAATAGCTAATCTGCGCCGATAGGGAATGGTTCAACCTGTCAGTTTCCATCGAAACACGGGCATAAGCCGCCACTCGTTTTTTTCGCGCAATCGGCGGAAGTGTCGGCTCGATTTTTTCAATCCTCCGCATGATGATGGCCTCCTTTCCCTACCATATATCACTCTATAAGCGCATTAAGTCAACTCAATGTTGGAAAATAATGTCCCTACAATCGGCTTGTATTTTTCTGCCATCATTTGTTCGGCAGTTTTGTATTCTTCAGATGTGAGGATTCCTTTTTCCAAAAGCGATCGAAACATAAGCATTGAGGCTTGGTAGTCTGCCTCCCGTTCCAAAAGTTCACGACACATCTTTGCCACCAAACCTTTCTGCAATGTAGCAAGAATGGGAGCAAAACTTCCGTCCGGCTCTGCCATGAAAGGGTTTGCCGCAATGTTTGCATACGGCATTTTCCTTCATAAGCTCTGTGTGATGATTCCACCATTTTATGCGGCAGGCATCGGAGCAGAATTTCCTGTCCCGCTTCACATCGCCATCCGGCATGGCATTTCCACACTGCAAGCAGGAGTGTTGTGTATCTTGGTTTGCCAGCTTGTTCCTTGTGCAATAGGATTTGACAGTACTTGTCGGTAGCCGGAGTGTTGCTGCAATTTTAGCATAGCTAACCCCTTTGACACGCATATCGGCGATATCCTGTTTTTCCTTTTCCGTCACGATAATCACCCTCTCATAATAGAGAGGACAAAAATCGCCGATTTGGACACCAAAAAATGCCCATCACAGAAAAATTTTTTCTGCGATGGGCGAGTCAGGTCGATATTCACTTGTTCTTGAGTTGCCGCATGGCCTCCGTCAGCTTCTCCGGCACGGGAAGGCCAATCCGAGCGGCGT
>CALGGN010000414.1 GCA_937915915.1 uncultured Selenomonas sp.
CCACCGAGATCTACACTCTTTCCCTACACGACGCTCTTCCGATCTCCCACACATTCTGATAACGCCTCGGAAGCTGGGATAGGAAGGAGACAGTTGCATATGAAGAATCAGTACGTTATAGCAGAAATAGGGTGCAATCATAAAGGAGATTTGGATATTGCAAAGGAAATGATTAAGATTGCAGCAGAATATTGCAAAGTGGATGCCGTGAAATTTCAAAAGAGAAACAACAGGGAATTGCTGTCGGAGGAAGAATACAATGCACCTCATCCAAATCCGGAAAATTCCTATGGAGATACCTATGGTGCGCATCGGGAAGCACTGGAGTTTACAGTGGAGCAGCATGCTGAACTTAAACATGCTTGTGAGGAATGGGGATTGGTATATAGTACATCTGTATGGGATGTGACTTCCGCAAAAGAGATTATTTCACTGAATCCGGTATTTATCAAAGTTCCATCGGCATGTAATCTTGATTTTCCCTTGTTGGAAGTATTGGCCAAGGACTATAAAGGAGAGATTCATCTTTCCGTTGGCATGACGAACCAGACGGAAGAGGATGAAATTGTCTCATTTTTTGATCAATATCATCGTTGCGGGGATCTTGTTTTATATTCCTGCACGTCAGGCTACCCTGTGGCATTCGAAGATTTATCGCTTCGTGAGATTTTGCGCCTCAAAGAAAAATTTGGTAAGCGAGTGAAGGCCATTGGTTTTTCTGGTCATCATCTGGGAATCGCAGCTGATATTGCCGCTTTGACGTACGGCGCAACTTATTTTGAGCGCCATTTTACATTAGACCGCACGTGGAAGGGGACTGATCATGCAGCCAGCTTAGAGCCTACAGGCATGCGGAAACTGGTTCGTGATATCCATAACGTATCCAAGGCATTGAACAACAAGGAAAAGGAAATTCTTGATGTGGAATCTGTGCAAAGAAAGAAGTTGAAACATGTACGGCATTAAACGAAAGACAGTTGCATTCATCCCGGTACGCGGTGGCAGCAAGAGCATACCGCTTAAAAATATCAAGCCATTCTGCGGAAAGCCACTGGTTTATTGGACAGTGAAGGCAGCATCGGAGGCATCGGGCATAGATGAGGTGTATGTGGCTACAGACAGTGACAAGATTCGTGATGCAGTTGAGAAGTTCCATCTGCCAAAAGTGAGGGTCATTTCCCGTTCATCCTCCACCGCTACGGATACAGCTTCCACGGAGTCCGCGATGCTGGAGTTTGCAGCTCAGAGAGAATTTGATGACATTGTGCTTATTCAGGCAACAAGCCCGCTCCTCACGGGAAGAGATCTGGATGGTGGACTGCAGATGTATCGGAAGGATGGAATTGACAGTCTTCTGTCCGTTGTCCCGCAAAAGCGGTTTATTTGGCAGCCTTCCGGCGAAAATACGGCCATACCGACAAATTATCAGGTAGACCGTCGTCCACGCAGGCAGGAGTTTGAGGCATATTGTGTGGAGAATGGAGCGTTCTATATTTGTGCAAGAGAGGCGCTGCTGTCCACTAAGTGCCGTCTGAACGGTACCATCGCTGCTTATCGGATGCCGGAAGACACATATTTTGAGATTGACGAGCCGTCGGATTGGATCGTTATGGAAGCATTGATGCGAAAGCGACAGAGCACAGCAGGCGATCAAAGGCTGTCCCGGATTTCCCTCCTGATAACAGACGTGGATGGTGTACTGACCGATGCGGGCATGTACTATGATCAGGGTGGGGATGCCTTGAAGAAATTCAACACCCGCGACGGCATGGGAATCGCGAGGTTGCGGGAGCATGGCATAAAGACCATGATTCTCACGGGAGAGGAAACGGGAATCGTCGCTGCCCGTGCCCAAAAGCTAAAGGTCGACTTTCTCTATCAGGGTGTCAAGGATAAGTCAAAATTTTTGCAGGAGTTCATGGATGCCCACAAGGAATACGCACCGGAACATATTGCCTATATCGGCGATGACCTCAACGACCAGGTGGCAATGAACCTCATCGGCTACTCTGCAGCCCCAGCGGATGCAGTGCCAGAGATACGGGAACAGGTCGATTACCTATGCTGCCAAAGGGGCGGTGAAGGCTGTGTCAGGGAACTGGCAGATAGGATTCTTGCCATGAGGGAACAGGGAAGAAAAGTATAGAAACTGTGTTGGCGATGGATGAGAGCTGGAGGATGTGCGTACCTCATTTGATATTTGCTACGCACTAACAACAGAATCCTGGCCAAAACTTCACACCTTCAAGGAAGTGGTTGATATGGAAAATGGAATATATTACGAAATGCTGGATGATGTGTATGTTCATGTGAAAGCACGTTTTCTGGGTGGATGTGGTATAACGTACAAAGCAGATGGCACATTGCTTAAAGGCTGGTGCAATGGGCGGCAGCAGTTCTACAATAAGGTTTTAGCCGGTGAATATTCCAACGTTATTCAGCTTACCTCTCCCCCCCTCCCCGATAAAATTTACGAAGACGAAACGATATGCATCTTAGCTAGAATGTGGGGCCATAATTATACCCATTTTACACTTGAAATCATGGATAAACTTTTATTTGCTGAATCAATTGGATTTCGCGGCAGGTATATGTTGTTTCATTCATCTTTTGCAGAGGAATTTTTGCGACTGTTTGGGATCGACGAGAAACGTATTTTATGGATTAGCGCGGAAGACGATGACAAAATCTTGTTTGTTAAGCATGCCCTTGAGATTGAAGGCTTCACATTGGGTTCAGACAAGGGCCTTCCTACCCTTGAAAACTACGTGAAAGATATGAAACCTTTATGCACGTCCATACAGACTTATCCTGCCAGGTTATATGTAAAAAGGATAGGGCGGCGAAAGCTTTTGGGTATTGATGACATTTTGGCATCCTTTGGGTTTGAAACGATGATTCCGGAAGAGCACACCGTGGCAGAGGAAGCTGAATATTTCCGACACGCTGATGTTGTTTTTTTGCCCCATGGTGCAGCAATGGCAAATACGATTTTTATGCGAAAAGGGACTGCAATCATAGAGACATTTCCCGCAAATTGGACAAATTTGATGACAATTCACGTTGCACATTACAAGGCAATCAATTACCGTATGCTGGTGGAGTCATGCTTGGGAAATAACCAAAAGAATCCGCAGGTGGATGACTACACCATTTCTCGGCTTCTTGTGCAACATACCCTAGAAGAATATGCCGTATCATAGGCCGAAGATGTCTCACGCTGCCGCAAGTGAAGATGTAACAGGCGTTATAACGAAAGAGTAGGATTCTTGCCATGAAGACATAATAAAGTAAGCAAGACGGAAACCGTCCGATTTCCATCAGCCTTTACATGAAAACAGCCAATCGATCTGTGCCTTACGGCTTGATTTCTTGGGCTTCATAGTAAACATAGCAAAGGAGTTCGTGATAGCATGCAAAAAATGACGTATCTCTTTCCGTTTGACCGAGTTGCTCCCAAGAGCAATGTTGTCATCTACGGGACAGGGACGGCTGCCGGGGAATTTGCGGATGAGGTGGATGTGACCGGCTACTGCACGATTGCAGCGTGTATTCACTCTGGCACGGGCACCATGCCGAAGACGGTTCGGGGAAGGAAGGTCATCTCTCTGGATCAGATTTCGGACGTGCCTTTCGATTTTCTCGTCATATCCTCGGAGGATGCCGATGAGGCGCTGCAGGCAAAGAAAAGCCTTTCGGCATTGGGTGTAGAGGAAAAGAGAATCCTTCTGGCCGGGGAGAACATCGTGTATCCATACACGGGAATTGACCATCCGGAGAGCAGCACCATGGTAAACGATGATGTGATGCTGTACCTGTTCCCCTTTGGCGATATCCCTCACGGCAGCCGAGTCATCATTTACGGCGCGGGGGATGTGGGCAGGCAGTTCCTGGGGGAACTGGAAACCGTTCCCTATTGCCAGGTCGTTGCCGTGGCGGACAGGAACACGGACTATACATCGGATGTTGTCCGCATCATTTCTCCCGAGCAAATTCCAAGTGAGGAATGCGATTACATTGTCATTGCCGTCAACAACACGGCAGCCGTGAACAGTATCAAGAAAATGTTGCAATCCATGGGTGTCCCGAAAGGAAAGCTGGTGGATGGCTCTTGGCGATATGCGGCGCCTAGGCGAAATGCACCCAAACTGAAAAAGAGAGGCAAGGGAGACAAAAAGGAGGGGGCGTCTCGTGCCCTTAGCTATACGGAAACGGTGCGCGGCATGTGGCTCAACCATGCGGAGACAGAGGAAATCATGAAATCCCTTCGCCAACTGTACTTGAACGATGCTGTATGGAAAAAGGAATCCAATGAGATTTGGCTGATCTATATTTCTCTGCTGCTGGAGCACAACCTCGCGGAAGAGGCCAAGGATGTTCTCCTGCGCTACATCCACAAGTATTCCACGAAGGACATTGCAAAATCCGCGCTCGTTTCTGAACTCGCCTTTCGCTTGGGGTATCGCAACCGAGCCATCACAGCAACCCAGACCGTTTGGAAAATACTGAAGAACAATACGGCAAAAGAGGAGTTTCTGGAATACATCAAGGGAAAGAGCATTGCCGTGGTAGGAAATGCAGGAACGGAGATCGGCACGGGCAATGGAGAGGAAATCGACGCCCACGATATCGTCATCCGTTTCAATAACTATCCCATGGAAGGCTATGAGAGGGACTATGGCACAAAGACGGATGTTTGGATCCGGGTGGGAAACAATGAGGTTGAGCCGAGGAACATCCGCTCCTACCGTTTCGTGATTTTGGAGCCGGATCTTCCGAGAACTCTGCTTCGTTTTGACGTGGTGGATCTCTGGGTTCGCTATCTGGAATGCTTTCCCCAAAAGATTTTCTACATGGACAAAGAATTTAATACCCGGATGAGAGAGGAAACGGGGATGTACTGTCCGTCCTCTGGATGCAAGATGATCTATTTCCTCTACCAGGCTCTTGGAAGTTTGGAGCATGTGCATCTGTACGGGTTTTCCCTTCTGTCCGAGCAAAAGGACTATGGGCACTACTACGACAATCTCTGCCAGCTCGAACACTACCATCCCATTACGGATGAGGAAATCCTCATCAAGAAGCTCTATGGGATCTACCGGGAAAAACAAACCCGTTCCATCTTCTATGTTGCGGCGTATCGGAAGGAGTCCGCAGAAGCCCTTCGTCTGCAGCAACGCTTGGTGGGCAATCGCTTTCAAAGTTTCCCCGTCCGCTACTTGTTCCGAGAGAGGGAGGAGGACAGTGAGTTAGCCGGTATTTGCGAGGGGATGCATGAGCGGATGCAGGATTTGACAAAGGGCGCAGATTTTGCAATACGGCATCCCGATGTACGTGAAAGCCTGAACCAAGGCGATACGGTCTGGATGATTTGCCATGATGTGGGAACGGCCTATGGCGCCTACCTCATGGGCGTAAAGTATATCTTGGTATATCACGGAGAAAACGCGGCATCTGACTGCAATACCGAACCAAACAAAGAGGAACGCAAAAATCTGGCCTTTATGGAAAAAATGGCTCTTATCCATGCTTGGCGGGTGTATTTCCTCACACGGGAAGCATGGGATTGCTTCTTGGAAACTACCGACATGGAACCTGAAACAGTGAAAAAAATCTCCTTTGCCGATGCTCCGCTGTACTGGGATGCTCTTGGGGAGGGCACGGCAGAGAGCAGGAGTGACCGAGAGAGGTTCCGTGATTTGCTTTCTGCCGCCTTCCATCCGAGGAAGAAAACAGATCTCCTTCGTGACAGCTATCGGAGGATGATGATGGAGTTTGCACAAAGCAATCGGGAGATTCCCTGCGAGTCAGAGGTAAACCGGCGTTACCTCGGGGAATACAGGAATAAGTATGCCGGAAAATCCGTTGTCATTTGCGGGGCGGGAAGTTCTCTGGACAGCTTGAAGGAGCAGGACAAGGATACCATGTACATTGCCCTGAACCGTGCCCTGTTCTATGAGCCCATCTCCTTTGATTTCCTGTTCATGCAGGACTACCCCACGGATGGACATAGCCTGGAGGACTACAACAGCTATGACTGTGTCAAGTTCTACGGCATCATCACGAATCCTTCCGTCCGCAGGCATTTGCGAGGAATGGGAGGAGCTGAAGTAGACTTCAAAGATGTAGCAAAAAAAATTAACAGATATGAATTATCCCCCATCTGGTACAACTACCGAGTTGATCATTTTGAATATGATCTGGATAAAAGATTTGTGACCGATGCGCAATCCGTCTTGTTCAGTGCCTTGCAATTCGCCGTATTTGCCGGATTTCAAAAGATTTCCCTTTGCGGCATCGAGTTCAGCGATAAAAATTTCGGGGGCAAAGAAAATCCATCCCATTATGCGAGAAATGTTGGCAACAATCTCCGTTCCTTTAAGCACCAGCTCCTGATCGAGCGTCCGGACATTGAACTATCCATTCTGTACTCCGGGAATGAATGGCTGAAGGGCAACTTCAGAGCCTTGGACAGAACCAATATTCCCGTTACTGTCACCGGAATCTATACTTGGGATTATCGGAAGATGCTCCGTTTGCAAATGGACAGTTGCAAGGACGACTATCGCTTTGATTACGTCTATATCCCCGATGCACTGTGGGAAGAGTACAAGGGCAAAAGTGACATGCCTTTTTATGATGGAAATCCACTGAAGGTCGATGCAGTGCTGATGAAAATTCGGGAATATTGGGGGGAGGTTCTGATTGTTGCGGATGCCGACCTTGTATTCTTCCAAGAGACGAAAAGCAACCTGCTGACCTTGCTGGGAAACAGGGACATGCTCTTCTTGCAGGAGCGGCGTTCCGATGCTCCGAAGTATGAGCGAGCCGGCGCCAATATCAACATTGGATTCGTGGTGATCCGCTGCAACCAAGCCTCCCTGGAATTCTGGCAAAAAGTACGTGAGGAAGTTCTGCGGGAAAAAGGATGGGATCAGGAAATTGTCAACGAAATGATAAAGCGCGGAGAAAGCATTTCTTTTGCCATGTTGCCGGACACTTATCTGAACGGAGGACAAATCACCCGTTCCAATCTGGCACGCCAGCATATCTGCACAGGCTGCGGCACCGTTGCAAAGAAATGGGGATTATCCAAGATAAAATTCCTCACGACAGCGTTGGAAAACTTTCGAGTGGGAGAATGGTTTGAGAATAAACATTTGTAAGACAAATGGTACCCGTAGAAGGGGAAAAGGGGGAAACAGCATGGGAAAGAAGCCTTCCGATTCTCGGCAGCTGAACGAATATGACCGATTCCGAGGACTGTGGCAATTCCACGCAAGCAAGGACGTGCTGGAACAGCACTGCCGTGCGTTGTGCATCAATCAGGAGATATGGAACAGCGCGCCCAATCTTCTTTGGATTATGTGCCTTTCCTTTCTTCTGGAGTGCAATCGGGAAAGGGAAGCAAGGGACGTATTCGACCGTTATGTTTCGAAGTATGGCTGCAAGGATTTTCACCGTTCTGTCCGTGTAGCGGAATATGCCCTGCAGCATGGAGAGAGCAATTCCGCCATCATATCAACCGTGGCAGTTTGGCATTGCCTCAAGGAGAATCGGGCGAAAGAGGAATTTGTGAACTACGTCCGTGGGAAACGCATTGCCGTAGTGGGAAACGGGGGAGGGGAACTGGGCTTAGGAAAAGGCGCAGAGATTGACTCCCACGATATTGTGATTCGGTTCAACAATTATCCGTTAAAGGGATTTGAGCAGGATTACGGCACAAAAACGGATGTATGGGTCAGGGTCGGGAACAATGAAGTAAATCTGCGGGACATTGCACCCTATCGTTTTGTGATTTTCGAACCGGACTTATCGAGAAGCATTCCTCCGAAAGAAGTGGTGACGATTTTGCGTCGCTACGTCGCATACTACCCGCAGAAGATTCTTTACCTGGATACGGACTTCAAGACGTCTATGAGGGAGGATACGGGAATCTTGAATCCATCCTCCGGATGCATGATGGTGTACTGGCTGCACAGGATTCTGGGTTCCTTGGAGCAAGTGGATTTGTATGGCTTTGCGGCTCTTTCGGAAACGAAAGACTACTCCCACTACTACGATGACTTGAGCAAAATGAAAAGCTTCCATTATCCCAGGGAGGAAGAGCGGCTGATTTGCAGCCTTTTGGGAATTCCTTCGAAAGTGGAGAAGCCATGCACCCTCTATGTGGCTGCCTATCGGAAGGTTGACTTTGCGTCCGGCAAGACAGGAGGCCCCGGCGGGGTATGCGCGTTGATGCGGGACCTTATCGGTGAGCAGTTATCGAAAGCTCAAGTCAAATATCTGTTCCAGGAGGAGGCACCGGAGCGAGATGTGTTAGCCTTGGAGGCAAGCATGCCCGGAAAGCTCAAGGGAATTCTTCGTGGCGCAGATTTTATCTTCCAGCAGAAAGACCTCCGGAACAGTCTTGACAACAATGAGGATGTACGCATTGTATGCCATGATATAGGAACGGCCTACGGCGCCTTTCTGGCGGGGATTCCCTATGTGCTTGTCTACCATCAGCAGGGCAGCATTGCGCAGGAAATGGAATCCGCAGGAGCTCCGTGCCCGGATGATTTCAAGGAGGTTCTGAAATACATTGAAACCGCTGTGTTCTGTCATGCCTATCGGGTTTATTTTCCATCCTTGGGGGCGAGGGATTTTTTCAAAAAAACATCCTTGATGGACAAGGAGGCATTGGCGGCAGTGCCATTTTCTGATACAGCTCTTTACAACACGGTCCATGAAAAGAAAAAAGACGATTGCCCCCCCTCCGTAGACAGCCTGGGACAAGCAGACGGAGATGGGGAGGATCCCCTTGCCTTGATGCAGTTAGCCCTTCAATGCTACGACGAAGTTTTCTTAAGCGTTGGGGACTTTGTGCAGGATAAGGGAATGGATCGTGTGCCGAACTTCCTTGGAAAGTATGTGGAAAGGACAGGAAAAAAGGTGGCATGGATTGCCATTGGAGTCGCGACGGACAAGTCCCTATATGAAACCTTGACATCCTCCGCAAACTCTTGGGACTTCGATGCATTTTTTCAAGGGGAGCGGATAGATCATGCCATTCTCCTGCAGCTTTTGGAGGTGGTCGACTACTTCATCATGCTCCACCGAAACAGCATTTTCGACTTGGCAGTCCTGGAGGCGATGCGAGCAGGAAAGCGCATCATCCTGTCCCGTGTGGGAGGGAACCCGGAGTTCAACGTGGAGGACAACATTCTTTTGGTGGATGACGACCACATGGACGCGGCAGTGGAGGAAGTATCGAAACGATCGGGAGAAGCGTGGGAATCAGGCAACCGAAAGGCTTTTTGGCAGCACTTTTCTCCTGCATGCTTCAGGGAAAGATATGAGGACATGATACGGGAATTTTTGGGGGATTTTGAGGGAATATCATTCACTTAGTCTGTTTTGAGAAAAGAATGGGAGGGCAGTGCCATGAAGGTCGTGTTTATTGCAGATAATCGTAACCGAAGGAATCTTGGGTGCAGGGCAACAAGCATAGCGCTGTCTGCCCTGATTTCCCAAAGGCATGACATCGTGGGATGCATCAGTGGCTCCCTTACACTTATGTCCCGTCCCGATGTAGAAGAATTCCTGACTTGGGATTTCGAGAAATCCATCCGCAACATTAAACAGCATTCATCCGTTGACAAGAGATACCGGGAACTTGATTTGGATCGATATGATTTTGATGCCATTGTCATCAACGGGGAAGGAACCATGATAATGACGACTCCGCCGCGCATTGATACCATGTACTATTTGCTGTTTTGCTATTGGGCGAGGAAGAAAGGGAAGCATGTGTTCTTTGTCAATGCTATGTACTCTGATTGCCCGGTCACCGGAAGAAATCTGACGACACTGCAACTGACGAATGAAATTCTCTCCCAATGTGATTTTGTAAGTGCAAGGGATCCTTTTTCTTACCGATATGTGACAGAGAATATGAAATCCATCAAACTCGAATATATTCCGGATGCTCTCTTCACTTGGTATTCCAAAAGAGCACCGGAAGAAATGCTTTGGCGAGTCAGGGAGCTCATGCCTTTTGGCATGGAATCAGACGGAAATTTGAGAGAGGGATGCCTAAGGTCAAGGCGGTACCTTTTGATTTCCGGTGGTTCTCTGGCGGCGAGAACTAAGGCAGAGGCAACAGAATCCTATACGATGCTGGTGAATCAGCTGAAAAAAGTCACAGATTTGGAAATCGTGCTCTTGGAAGCATGTGGCGGGGATTCCTTCTTATACGATGTGGCAAAAAAGACCCATACGATTCTGATTTCTGCGCACCTGCCCATCTTCATGCTGTTGAATCTCCTGTCCCATGCTGCCATTTTCTTGTCCGGCAGATTCCATCCCAGCATTATGGCATCTCTGGGAAACGTTCCCTGCGTCTTTTTTGAGCCAAATTCTCACAAGAATCTCGGCCTGCAGGAAATGCTCGGTTATCGTCCTATCATGCAGTTCCACGCATGTCCGACGCAGGAGGACATTGCCAAGATCTGCAATATCGTGTCCCGCATCTGCTCTGGGCAGGTTTTGGTTCGCATGGATATCCAGTCTTTGGCGCAAAAGGCATCGGAGCTATTGAGATTTCTGTAAGGAAGATGTTTTGGGAGGGCATGTGCTTATGATAGATCGAATGGGAGTACATTGGAAACTCCCGTATCATTTGAACCGTTATGAATATGATTTTAAGGAGCATTCTCCTGAAAAGAAGGCGTTGATTGTAACTTTTTCCCCCGGTCGCGGATATGCCTTTTACAAGAAGAGTTTCAAGCATGACACCCTGTATATTCGTTCCAAGGGGGTTAGTTACTATACCATGCAGGCAGGCAGATTGGCCGATAACATAAAATACATTTTTCTGCATGGAGGGTACAAGAAACTACTTCTCATCGGCTCATCGAAAGGCGGGTTTGCTTCCCTGCTCTATGGCGCTCTTCTAGCCGATAAGCTGCCAAGAAAAAGTGTGGTATCCATGGCGTTTTCGCCGCAAACCCAAGTGTATCCTTACAATGAAAACTTGACCTTTCCAAGCTACAAGCAGCTATACCGGATGGTTTATTCCGGGGAAATCTCGGATGTAGGCATGTCCTGCTTGAAAAAATACGGGAATGTTAGTGTAATGCTGGAACATAGGAATCTATTTTGCGATGTGTATTATCCTGAGCTTCTTGTGCGCGATATGCGGGAAGCATGCAGACTTATTGGGAGGAACATTCGAAAGAATCCCATTCCCATTGACATTCACGGCGTTGTTATGCTGTACTTTCTAGAAAACAGAAACAGGGCGAGTGTTGAGAAATTATGCAATCGACTGTATTCCCAAAGAGAGCGGGATTCAGATTTGTTGCATACTCTTCCACAGGACAGAAATATCATGATTGAAAATCTAATGTCTATAAAATTTATACGACCAATCGATGAGATTATAGAAGAGGATCTTCGTTTTTGAGGAAAGGGGCATTGATTTGAAGGAGTTGGCCTTTTGGGGTTGCGGAAGCCGTGCCGAGGATGCACTGGGGCTTCTGGACGGCTGGGATATTCGGGCAGTCATCGACAACAATCCCAAGATGCAGGGAACCACATGGCATGGGATTCCTGTGATATCCTTTGCGGATTTCTTGGAACTGGAGCATCCTCCTGTTCTTCTGGTCACGCCGCACTTTCCGGGGGAAATTCTTTCGCAGTTGGAGCAGCATGACATATATCGCTGGATTCTCTACAATGATATTTTGGAGAATCGCCTTCCGAAAACGGGTGGGGACTGCGATGTTGCTTGGCGTGCAGAGAAAATGAGCTTTTTCTGTCAGGTGCTTGCCCTGCAGCTCAAACGATTGAAACTCTTGGCGCAGGAATACTTCTTTGAGTGCTTTCTCCGGAGTGGGAGTAAGGAGGTAGTGGGAGTTGCAGATTTTCTTTCCCTTGCAAGATCTGCCAAGCACCCCATCCTCCAATATCGCTCTAGGAACGTGTTTGATACGGCTTCCATCCTTTTTGACGGAAAGCTCCGATTGGTGAAGGGGGCAAAACTTCCTAGGGAGGCGGATTTTCTCTATATTCACAGTCTGTACAACGAGGACTATGATGAGAAGTTTCTGGAACTGGCAGCAAGAGCAAAGGGAATCCCAACGGTCATTGCCGAGGATGGGCTGCTTTTAAGCATTGAGCCGAGAGAGCAACAAAGCAACAATCGGTTCAATCAAGGGCATTCTCAAATCATTGATGATGGAGGAATCTATATCAATGCCCATTCTCCGTCCCGCATGGAAAATATTCTAAATTCCAATTGGTATATGAGCAAGGACGAGAAGGCTCGTGCGTCCGCATTGATTCAAAAAATATTGACAACGAAGATTACAAAATACAATTTTGCAGCACTGCATTCCCCAGCATTGGGCATGCATTGCAATTGCAGGGTGTTGGTGGTAGATCAATTGCCAAATGACAAGTCCATCACTTATGGCATGGTGATGGAAGAAGACTTTTCTAGGATGCTGGAAACTGCACTGAAGGAAAATCCAGGAGCCGACATCTACGTAAAGGAACATCCTGTGAAGAGCCAGGGCCATTTTTCTGACTTTGCGAAAAATCCCCGCATCCATTTTTTGCGGGAACCGATGAACCCACTTATCCTTCTGGAACAAATGGACAAGGTCTATACATGCACAAGCCAGATGGGTTTTGAGGCTCTTCTGTGCGGAAAGGAAGTTCATGTGTTTGGAATGCCTTTTTATGCCGGATGGGGCATTACAATGGATCGGAAAAAGTTGGAACGCAGGACAAGGATGCGTACATTGGAAGAAGTCTTTTATGTTGCCTATGTCATGTGCAGTTTATATGTCAGTTTCAAGGATGAAAGGGTCTGTGAAATAGAGCAGGCTATAGATGAACTCCTGGAACTTCGGGAGGAATATTGGAAGCAAAACAATATTTTTCTTCCTCATGATGTTCCATGAAGGATATCAAGCAGAGGGCTTGTTTTGGGAGCATAGGTGAGACGGTATATATGGGGACTCATCAATCGTTTTGTCTTGATGGAATGTTCCGTGGAGACAGGACACCGGGAATTTTTTATGGAGGAAATGCCGTTGTATTTGGTCGATATTGACTTAAGGAAATTGAAAGAACGTGCTAAGAGAGAATCTTTTTTTTGTTTTGGCGGTGGAAAGATGTTGCAGGATCTGTTTCGCGCATGTCCTATCGAGAATTCCGTTGAGGGGATCATTGACAATGATTCAGTGAAGTGGGGAAGCTTTTTTTCGATTCGCGAAAAGTCAATTCCCATCATGTCACTGGAACAGGCGGTGGAGCAGGGAGCAACGAAGAAAAAAATGCTGTTGACTGTGTCATATTTGGGCGGCGTTGACATTATGGAACAACTTCGAGGCAACGCGGCGTTTAAAGATGTTTCCCTGTATTGGGTTTTGTTTTTGACAGAAGAAATACGGCAGGCTTGCCGGTAATCGATTCCGTCAAATTTT
>CALGGN010000415.1 GCA_937915915.1 uncultured Selenomonas sp.
CCTGAAGTCTCATGCACTCTCAGTAAGAAATAAAATTTCTAACTGAGAGTAGTATAACTGCCGCATCCGCACGAATCCTCAATGCCTCTTCAGCAAGTACCGGCGCAGTGCCGCAAGATTCTTGAAGATGCGGAAGCCAAAGGTCAAAAGCGCCACATAGTAGAGGTCAATGCCCAGACGGTCCCCCACGTAGACCAGAAACGCCGCCATCAGTGCATTGAAAAAGAATCCGCTGATGAACATCGTATTGTCAAACTTCCCCGCCACTGCAGCACGCAGGCCTCCGAAGACAGAGTCCAGCGATGCGAGCAGCGCGACGGAAAAAAGCTTTGCATAAGCCAGCGGTATGTTGATATAGGAAAAATAACCCAAAAGCAATCCTGCAATCAGGCCCAAGAGGGGTTTGATCATTGCGCTTCCCCCTGTTCCGCAATTTCATGCCCATAGACGAACTTGAGACTGCCCTTATACGCAGGGACACGGACGTTGTCCGACAGCTCCGTTTCCAGCTGGATGCCCCATACTTTCAGGGTTTCCGCCACACCGCCGCGCATCTTGATGGCATTTTCCAAGGTTTTTTTTTCACCAATGGCGCGTATCTCGAAAGGGGCAGAAGAACGCACGTTGTTGACCGAGAGTGTCGGTCCGGCGCATCGGATTTCCGATGTGCCGATCAGCCTCTGCCCATTGACGGAAATCGCCTCCGCTCCCGCAGCGCGCAATTCATTGATGACGCGCAGCAGATCATCATCGTGGATGAGATACAGATTCGGATTTTCCCCTGCCTTCGAGGTCATCGTACTGTCATCCATCCGCACGATGATCCCTTCTCCCTCCAATGCGGTGAAACCGGCCTGTTTCCGCAGTTCATCCGTCCCCATGCTGCTTGCCGTATTCTCACGCAGCAATTTCAGCTCTTCCCGCAGACCGTCCCTTTCCTGCTCTGTTTCCAGCAAGCGGGCAGACAGTTCTTCCACGCGCTGAAATGGCACATTTCCTTTGATATCCTGCGTTGTCCGGAACTGGACTGCCAGCATGAACCCGAGCACCATGCAAACACAGGCAATCGACCAACTTCCCTGTCGGATCCCTCTCATGGATTTTCCCTTCTATCGATGATAGTTTACTGAATCAATTTAATAAACGGCGTCGTATAATTGAAATCCACATATTCCACCTGATACGGATTGGCAGCAAGATCCTTCAGGAAATCCTGCGTGAGCCTTGCCTTTTCCTCCATGCGCTCCAATTTGCCAAGGCGGATCTGCACGGAATTCGTCGTATAGGCCACCAGATAATCAGGTCCTGTAATCGCAATCTCAGAAAGCTGGTTCAAGGATGCATCATCCAACTGCTGCAAAAAGCTCAGGATCTTCTTCACCATCTCATCCTCCACATCATCCCCGATGTAGAGATCCCGCACCTGTACTCCCGTAATCATGGGAATGGGCATGTTCTTCAGGGTGCGATAGCTGTCAATGACTTTTCCCTGACGGTCAATGTCCAGATATCCGTACTCACATGCCACGGTTGCCACAGGCATGCGCTCCTTGATAGTGATCTCCAGAGTACTCGGAAGCTGCCGCCGCACCAAGGCTTCCTCGATACGCAGATCCTGCAGGAGACGTTTCGTTACCTGATCGGTCTCCAGCTGGAACAACGGCTCCCCCATATAGATCCCCGAGATGCGGACCAATTCTTCCTTCTTCAGATAAACCGCGCCGTCCACCTGCACATGGCGCAGCACAAAGATCGGCGAATAGACCAGAATACCCACAATGGCGGTGCAGATAACGATAAACAGAAATCCCTTTAATATCCTGCGCGGGCTGCGTCGCTTGATGATCCGCTTCTCCACACGCTTCTCCGTTTCCATCTGCTCCCCCCCTTGTTTTCAATTGTTTTTTCTTTTCTGCTACTTTGCGGTCATTTTACAGGATATCCTGCCATCTCCAGAATGCGCTCGCAAAGCTCCGGGAACTCGATTCCCATCGCGCGGCCCGCGTCCGGCACCAAGGAAGTCTCCGTCATGCCCGGCACGGAATTCACTTCGATGACGTAGGGTGTCTCATCCTCGCTGAGCATCATATCCACGCGCGCCACGCCGCAGCATCCGCAGGCCGTAAAGGCCCTGACCGCAAGGTCCTGGATTTCTCTTGTCTTCGCTTCCGACAATGGCGCGGGAACGATATGCGCCGAAGCGCCCTTCGTATACTTGCTGGCATAATCATAACGGCCCGATGTCGTCGTGATCTCGATGATTGGGAACGCTTCCTTGGTCTCTGCATTGCCCCAGACCGCAACGGTAAGTTCCCTGCCGCGAATGAATTCCTCCACCAGCACCTCGTCATTGTAGCGGAACGCATCCTTCAACGCCTGCTCCAGGGCTCCACGCTCCTCCACAATATAGACCCCGATGCTGGAACCCTGAGAAGCCGCCTTGACGACCACAGGATATGAAAATTCTCCCTCGATCTCCGCTGTCAGCCCGCGCTTCATCTCATAGCTGCGATAGGTGCGGGAACGCGGCGTGGAAATGCCCTCCGCTTGGAACACGCGCTTCGATGCCGCCTTGTCCATCGTGACAGCCGCCGCCAATACGCCCGAGCCCGTATAGGGAATCTCCAGCATATCCAAAGTTCCCTGCACCAAGCCATCCTCGCCGTATTTTCCATGCAGCGCATTGAACACGATCCTGCATCCGGTCTTCTGGATGTCGGACGCAAACGTCTTCGGCGCCAGTTCCATGCCCTCTGCAGGGTAGCCCTTTGAGCGCAATGCCTCCAAAATAGCTTTTCCTGTCCTGCGGGAAACCTCCGCCTCCGTGGAAGTCCCTCCCATGATCACGACGATCTTATCCTGTTCCATGAATGAACTGCTCCTTTATCTCTGTCCTTTCAAAAGCTCTACCAGCTCTTCGCCCGTCCGATAAATATCTCCCGCGCCCATCGTCATGACAAGATCGCCCTCTTTCACAACCGATGCCAGGTATCCTGCAACATCCTTCCGCTCCGGAAGATAGGTCACATCCTGTCCCGTTGCTTTCGCCACCTCTTCCAGAACGGTCTCCCCGCTGATTCCTTGGATGGGTGCCTCCCCCGCTCCATACACATCGGTCAGAACCAAAAGGTCTGCCTCTGCAAAAGCAGCGCCGAATTCCTTCCGCAGGAGTTTCGTCCTGGAATAGCGATGCGGCTGGAATGCGCAGATGAGCCTTCCAGGCTTCGTCTGCTTGGCCGCCTTGAGTGTCGTCGCGATTTCTGTCGGGTGATGCGCATAGTCGTCCACCACCCAGACGCCCTTTTCCCTGCCCTTGGTCTCGAAGCGCCGCTTCGCCCCGTGAAAGGCTGCCAGCCCCTTTGCCATCTGCTCCACCGTCAGCCCGATGCTGATGCCTGTCACGACAGCTGCCATGGCATTGAGCACGTTATGCCGCCCCGGGATATTGAGCGCCACATGGCCAAGATTCTTTCCCTCATGCATCACATCGAAGGAAATGCCCGCGCCGTTCGTCTCGATATTCGCCGCATGGTAATCCGCCGCCTCCCCGATGGCATAGGAAATGTATTTCCTGTCCACCTGCTTGGCAATATTGCGCAGGTTTTCATTTTCAAAGCAGAGCACCGCATAGCCCGTCTCTTTGTCCACATTTTCGATGAACTGTCGGAATGCCGCGCGGATATTGTCCATCGTCCCATAGTGGTCCATGTGGTCGTTTTCCACATTCGTCACCACTGCGATATGAGGATGCAGTTTCAAAAATGAACCGTCGCTCTCGTCTGCCTCGGATACCAGATAATCGCTCGTTCCGAGCACCGCATTCGTCCCCAGGTCTCCGACCTCGCCTCCGATGACAATGGTCGGGGATACGCCGATCGTGTGGAGGGCAACCCCCAGCATGGAGGTCGTCGTCGTCTTGCCGTGAGCGCCCGCCACGGCAATCCCCTTCTTCTCATTCACCAGCGCCGCATTGATATCGGAACGATGCAGTTTCGGGATGCCAAGCTGACCCGCCGCCAGAACCTCAGGATTGTCATAGGGTATCGCACTGGAGACCACGATGGCGTCCACGCCCCGCACATGCTCGCCGTCCTGCCCGATATAGACCGTTGCCCCAAGCTCCCGGAGATGCGCGATGATTTCCGATTCCGAGCGATCCGAACCGGTAACCTCATAGCCCATTTCGGTCAGGATCTTCGCCAACGGGCTCATGCCCGCGCCGCCAATGCCCACAAAATGCACCTTGTGGATATCCTTCAATTCCTTCAGCAATGCCCTTTCCTCCTATCAGACAGTCCGCCCTGCCAATTCCAACACCATATCCGCAATTTCATCCGCTGCTTGCGGTCTTCCCATGGCCTTGCTCGCAGCAGCCATTTCCCGCAATTTCTCCGGCGCAGAAAGCAGTTCCTGCAGTACCGCGCCCAAAGAGTCCCCATTCAGGTCCCGGTTGAGGATCATGCGTGCCGCGCCTGCCTCCTCCAGTTCCCTTGCGTTATATTCCTGATGGTTTTCCGCCGCATAGGGATAGGGAATCAAAATCGCCGGGATGCCGCGAGCGGTCAATTCCGCAATTCCGGTCGCCCCTGCGCGGAATACCGCAAGATCCGCCATCGCCATCGCCTGCGGCATGTTGTAGAGGTATGGCACAACGTGGATGTGCTGCGCTTTTTCCAAATCCACGCCCGCACTGCGCATGCGCCGCAAAATATCCTCATGCTCCGCATTTCCCGTCACATGCAGGAACTGCACCTCCGGATGATGCTGCGCCGTCTTCAATACGTCCACCATGGCATGATTGATGCTGCGCGCCCCTCGGCTTCCCCCCGAAACCAAAACAATGGGGCGTGCGCCATCAAACCCGAAAGCCGCCAGCCCTTCCTCGCGGGTCGCCGAGAGCACTTCCTTCCGAATGGGATTTCCCGTGCAGACGGCCTTTCCCGCTGGAAAATGCAGCAAGGCTGTTTTCGTTCCGACCGCGATCCGCGATACAAACCTTGCCAGAATGCGGTTCGTGATGCCGGGCACCACATTCTGCTCCTGGATAAGGCTCGGGACATGCATGAGGCTCGCCGCCAGAAGCACAGGCCCACAGACATAGCCGCCGGTCCCGATGGCTGCATCCGGCCGGAAGCGGCGCACGATTTTCGCTGCCGTCGCAACGCTCATCATGGCCTTTCCCGCACGTCGGAAATTATCCAGCGTAAAATGTCGTTCAAAGCCTCGCAGCTCCACCGTCTCGAAGGGCAGCCCTTCCTTCGGGACGATATCCGCTTCCAGTCCTTCCCTTGTCCCCACATAGAGGAATTCCGCCTCAGGCACCTTTTCCCGTATGGCCCGAATCAGAGTGATCGCCGGATAGATATGTCCGCCGGTACCTCCGCCGGATACGATGATCCTCAACTGAAATCCTCCTCACAATCCATTCACGATACGCTTGAAATCCCTGCCGCGCTGCTCAAAGCCATCATACATGTCAAAGCTTGCGCATGCGGGAGAAAGCAGCACCACCTGCGGAGCCTTCGCAAGCCTGTGAGCGATTTCCACCGCCTTTTCCATCGAATAGTCCGCCGCATGAATCTGATCCTCGGACAGACCGGCCTTCACCGCCGCTTCGTGGAAACGCTTCGCCGCATCTCCCACAAGAATCAGTTCATCCACGCGTTCTTTCACCAGCCCCATGAACTCCGTCAAGTCCGTAAGCTTGTCATCCCCGCCCGCAATCAGGATGATATGATCCGGGAATGTCTCCAGTGCCTTGATGGCAGAATCGGTATTCGTCGCCTTGGAATCATTGTAATAGGGAACGCCGTGGACATCCCGCACATACTCGATGCGATGCTCCACGCCCTTGAACGCCATGAGCACCTTGCGCATATCCTCCGCCTTTGCGCCCGCAAAAAAAGCGGCCGCTGCGGCAGCCAACGCATTCTCCACGTTGTGTCCGCCCTTGATGCCAAGCTCATCCACCGTGCACAGCCTGTGCGTCGTTCCCTTCCATCGGATCACGAGAGTGTCTCCCTCAAGGCAGGCACCTTCCTCCAGCTCCTGCCGACGGCTGAAAAAGCAGACTTGGCAGTGCGCGCGCTCTGCCATGGAGCGCGTGTGCTCATCATCGTAGTTGAGCACCAGATAGTCGTCCTGCGTTTCCTGCGCAAAGACACGCTCTTTCATCGCCTGATAGGTCTCCATATCGCCATGCCGCACGATATGATCGGGCGTCACATTGAGAATCGCCGAAACGTGCGGATGGAATTCCTCGGTCGCCTCCATCTGATAGCTGGAGATCTCCGCTGCGATGCAGCCATCCGGGCCGATGCGCAGCGCCTCTTCGGAAAGCGGGATGCCGATATTCCCTCCGACGCCGACTTCTGGATAGGCCGTCTCCAAAAGCAGTCCCAACAGCGTGACCGTCGTGGTCTTGCCGTTCGTTCCCGTCACAGCACAAAATGGAGCCTTTGCCAGACGATAGGCAAGCTCCACCTCGCTCATGACGCGGATGCCCCGCGCCACTGCCTCTTTCAGAATGGGAATTCGCAGGGGGACAGCAGGAGACACCAAAATGAGCTGCACCCCATCCAAAAGCTCCGCTGCCTGCGGCCCGAACACCAGCCGGATGCCTGCCGCGCGAAGCTCCGAAACATCATATTTGATGTCCTGCTCCTGCTTCGCATCGCTCAGTGTGACCTCCGCCCCCATCCGCTTCGCGATTTTCGCCGCCGCGAAGCCGCTGATGCCTGCGCCGATGACCAACACCTTCTGATCTTTAAGCTCCATCCTTCCAGCCTCCCAGCCCATCTATCCCAACATCTGCAGCCCGACACAGCTCGCAAGGAGCGCCGTTGCCCAGAAGACAAAAACCACCTTTACCTCCGACCATCCGCCCAGCTCGAAATGATGATGGATGGGACTCATCCGGAAAATGCGCTTGCCTGTCGTCTGGAAAGAAATCACCTGCAAAATGACGGACAACGTCTCGCATACAAAGATAAATCCGATCACCGGCAAGAGCAGTTCCGTATGCGTAAGGATCCCCATGGCGGCAAAGGCTCCGCCCAATGCCAGCGAACCTGTATCTCCCATGAATATCCTGGCGGGGTGCGCATTGAACTTCAAAAAAGCGATGCATGCCCCCACGGTCGCGACACAGAAAATCGCCAGATCCTCATGTCCCGTCATGGCGCAGACCACCGCATAGGCGCTGGAAGCGATCGCCATCGTGCCGGAAGCAAGGCCGTCCAGCCCGTCGGTCAGATTCACTGCGTTGGATGTTCCGACCAGGACAAAAAGCACCAGTGCGTAATAAGCCGCCCCTAAATCGATATTCCGATCCAGCACAGGAACCCAGATCCCCGTATGGATGCCGAGCACCTGCGTGCCGATGTACATCACGACCACCGCAATCAAAATCTGCCCCAGCAGTTTCTGCTTTGCCCGCAGGCCAAGGTTCTGCTTTTTGACCACCTTGATATAGTCATCCAGAAAGCCCAGCACGAAGTGTCCCAGCATAATGAAGAGCGCCAGCAGCACCTCCGTCGTAATGGGCGCTGCCGCCAGCGTCGCCGCCGTAATGCCCAGGATGATCATGATGCCGCCCATAGTGGGCGTACCGCTTTTCGCCTGATGGCTTTTCGGTCCTTCCTCCCGAATGCTCTGCCCGAATTTCAGCTTATGCAGCCAAGGGATGAAGAACGGGCCTGTCAGCAGCACAAAGCCTGCCGCTACGGCAGCCGCCGTCGCCAAAGATATCAACATGGATCTTTCTCCCAACTCAAATCATTTCAATAATTTTCTCCATCTGCATGCCGCGCGATCCCTTGAAAAGCACGGTATCGCCCTCCTGCAGGATATCCTCTGCCTTCGGAATACCGTGACACACCACCTCGTTGATGCTTGTGCATACACTCATGGGGAACGGCGGAGTCTCTTCGTCGCCCCCATAGTTCAGACAGGCGGGAATAGCCCCGTGCTTATCACAATAGTCACGACAAATCTGGTCGATCTCCAGCGTCGACATGCCGGCATGTATGGCGGCACCTACCGCGTCGAGCACACCGGTGTTCACCACACCAGCACGCCTGATGCCTTCTATCTGCTCCGGTGTCTTCACCAGTTCGCGCGTAGGCACCAGCGCACCTTTGTTTTCTAAGTACATGATGCGCTTATCCAGTTCCGAGGGCTGCTCCCCCGGCTTGCAACGCCATCTTCTTTTTCCCATAGTTCTCCTTTTTGGGCGACAAAGGTACGAAAAAGCGCGCAAAGTGCCAAATTTATTTAAGCATTTATCAACGAAAAGGCCACATCCATCATGTGTGTAAACGTTGTCTGCCGTTCCTCGGCCGTCGTCACCTCTCCCGTCAACATGTGGTCTGAGATGGTGCAGATGCCCAGTGCACGGTTGCCCGAGCGTGCCGCATTCAGATAGAGTCCGGCTATCTCCATCTCCACGGCCAATACGCCCATGTTCATCCATCGGTCGGTATGGGGATTCTCGTGATAGAACACATCCGACGACAGGACGTTGCCCACCATATAGTGATAGCCCAGCCGCTCGCAGGCCTCTGCAGCGCCCCGTGCCAGTCCGAAGTCGGCAATGGGTGCAAACGTGCCAGGCAGTTCGAACGACTGTGCATAGCACGAGTTGGTGCAGGCACCCATCGCTATCACCAGGTCGCCTACGTGCAGGTCGTTGTTGATGGAGCCTGCCGAACCCACACGGATGATGGTCTTCACGCCGTAGAAGTTGTAGAGCTCATAGGTGTAGATGCCGATGGAGGGCATGCCCATGCCGTGACCCATCACGCTGACACGATGTCCCTTATACGTGCCTGTATAGCCCAGCATGCCACGCACATTATTGAACAGCACAGGGTTCTCCAAGAACGTCTCTGCCATGAATTCCA
>CALGGN010000416.1 GCA_937915915.1 uncultured Selenomonas sp.
CCACATGCCGGATGTCATCGAGATGCCGTACCGTCCTCCTGTGGTCAATGCAGGCGAGGCGGGGGAGAAGGAATATACCTACCGCTTCGGCGGTCCGACCTGCCTTGCGGGAGATATCATCGGGACGTATTCCTTCGATGCACCGCTGCGGGAGGATGCTCGTGTCGTCTTTGGGGACATGGCGATTTATACGATGGTGAAGAACAATACCTTTAATGGGATGCAGCTCCCATGTATTATTTCCGTGAACGGAGAGCATGAGTGGAACATTGTGCGGGAGTTTGGATATGGGGAGTTCAAGTCCCGGCTTTGAATTTGGTTTTCTGGTGCGCAAATCCTTTACAAACGGATGTGCTGTTGCTATAATAAACCACAATCAAACGTAGGTTGCTTCGTGAATTTTGACAGGAAAGAAGGGGTTGTGGTGGCATTTTACTATGAGGAACCGTCGCATACTTTTGGGGAGTATCTGCTGGTGCCGGGATATTCTTCGGAACAGTGCATTCCGGCGAATGTGACGCTTCGGACACCGTTGGTGAAGTTCCGGAAGGGCGAGGAACCGAAGCTTTCCATGAATATCCCGATGACCTCCGCCATTATGCAGGCTGTGTCCAATGACAGCATGGCGATCGCCTTGGCGAAGGAGGGCGGCGTTTCTTTCATCTATGGCTCCCAGACCATGGAGGAAGAGGCGGAAATGGTTTCCCGCGTGAAGAACTATAAATCCGGTTTCGTGAGCAGCGATTCCAATATTCGCCCGGATACGACACTGGGCGAGATATTGGCGCTTCTGGCAAAGACAGGGCATTCCACGATGGCGGTCACGGAGGACGGGACGCCGAACGGGAAGCTCTTGGGGATCGTGACGAGCCGTGACTATCGGGTGACGCGCATGTCGATGGATGTCCCCGCCAAGGAGTTCATGACGCCCTTTGAGAACCTCATCTATGCGGATTCGGAGGGCACGACGCTGTCCATGGCAAACGACCTCATCTGGCTGCACAAGCTGAATATGCTGCCGCTCATCGACAAGAATCAGCGGCTTCGCTATATGGTGTTCCGCAAGGATTATACGGACAACAAGGAGAATGAGCTGGAGCTCATTGATGCGAAAAAGCGCTACATTGTGGGCGCGGGCATCAATACGCGGGATTATGCGGAGCGTGTGCCGATGCTCTTGCAGGCAGGGGCGGATGTGCTCTGCATCGACTCCTCGGAGGGATATTCCGAGTGGCAGCGCATCACGTTGAAGCATATCCATGAGAAATACGGCGAAGATGTGAAGGTGGGCGCGGGCAACGTGGTGGACGCGGAGGGATTCCGTTTCCTCGCGGATGCGGGTGCGGACTTCATCAAGGTCGGCATTGGCGGCGGCTCCATCTGCATCACGCGGGAGACCAAGGGCATCGGCCGCGGGCAGGCAACGGCGCTCATTGATGTATGCCGCGCGCGGGACGAGTACTTTGAGGAGAAGGGCATCTATATCCCTGTGTGCTCCGATGGCGGCATCGTGCATGACTACCATATGACTTTGGCACTGGCCATGGGCGCGGACTTCCTGATGCTGGGGCGTTATTTCTCGCGCTTCGATGAAAGCCCGTCGGACAAGATCAAGATCAACGGCAACTATTACAAGGAGTATTGGGGCGAAGGCTCCAACCGGGCGCGCAACTGGCAGCGCTACGACCTGGGCGGTGCGAAGAAGCTGTCCTTTGAGGAAGGGGTGGATTCCTATGTGCCCTATGCAGGCTCTTTGAAGGACAATGTGCACGTGACGCTCAGCAAGATCCGCTCCACCATGTGCAACTGCGGCGCACTTTCCCTGCCGGAGTTCCGCGACAAGGCGAAGCTCACACTGGTTTCCGCCACAAGCATCGTGGAGGGCGGCTCCCACGATGTCATCCTGCGTGACAAGTTTGCGCGCACTTGAATCGAATAGACATTTGGATGGCGCATGCTGCATTCTTGCGCGCCTGTGGAAGACTCCCCGTCAATCAACTTTCCTCGTAAAGCTATAAGGCCTTCTATGATACAATCTTGATCATGGAAGACCTTTTTTGTTTCGGTCTTTTATTTTGGGAGATTTTAGGGTATAATACCATGATATGAGTGAATACACGGAAGGAAGATAGAAGATGGCTCTTTTGGAGATAAAGAAGGCGGGGAATCCTGTTTTGAAGGAGGTCTGCGCGCCGGTGGAAAAAATCGACCGGAGGCTGCGGCGTTTGCTGGACGATATGGCGGAGACGATGTATGCTTCGGAGGGCGTGGGCATCGCAGCGCCCCAAGTTGGCAAGCTGCTTCGTGCCGTCGTGATCGATGTGGGAGAGAAGCGGTATGATCTCATCAATCCTGTGATCACGGAGAGGGAAGGGACAGCGGTCGATACGGAGGGCTGTCTTTCTGTGCCGGAGATGTACGGCGAGGTGGAACGGGCGGAAACGGTGAAAGTGGAGTTCCTGAACCGTTTCGGGAAAAAGCATGTGCTTGAGGCAGACGGCCTTTTGGCGCGCTGCGTGCAGCATGAGCTGGATCATCTGGAGGGCAGGCTGTTCATCGATGTTGCAAAGAATCTGCACAAGGGAGAGAAAAAGAAATGAGGCGTTTTCGGGTAGTGTTCATGGGGACGCCGGAGTTTGCGGTTCCCTGTCTTGCGGCGCTGGCGGAGCAGACGG
>CALGGN010000417.1 GCA_937915915.1 uncultured Selenomonas sp.
CCGGCTGCCCCGTAATCGGGCAGAGCGCCGTGAACTCCGGGCAGTTGAACTTCACCCAGTAGTCGCGGTCCGGATGCCGATTCTCAAAGGTCTCCAAAAGCTCGGGCGCATAGTCATACGCATAGGGAACATGCTTCTCCCCCAAAAGCGTGATTTTTTCCTGTTGCTTCTCACGAGGCATAATGCATCCTCCAAACCTCAACTTAGGAACTGTTAAAAAACAACTTATTTCATGCCTGCAGAAATTTCAATTCAAAATTCTCGACGGACTCGGGATGCCCGAACAGATAGCCCTGTATCGTATCCGCCTCGCACTCCTGCGCCAGCACATGAAACTCCTCCTCCGCCTCCACGCCCTCGATGCAGGTGCGGATGCCGATGCTGTGACAAAGATCCACCGTGTACTTCACCAGACGGCGGTCAAAATCATTGTCCAAAATTTTCTTCACGAATTCCCTGTCGATCTTCACGATATCACAGGACAGATTCTTCAGGGAGGACAAGGAGGAATACCCCGTGCCAAAATCGTCCATCGCAATGGCAATGCCCTGATCGCGGAAGGAATCGAACTGGCGGTTCACAAAATTCCAGTCCGCAACGATCTTGCTTTCGGTCAGTTCCAGAACGATAGCCTCCGGCTCGATTTCATACCGCTGAATGCATGCGTTCACAAATTCCTTGAAGGACGAGTCCTTCACCTGTTCATAGGACATATTGATGCTCACGCGAAAATCGGGCACTATCTTGCGCCACTTCTTGCAAACACGCACAGCCTCCTCGAAAATCCACTTTCCCACAGGAAGGATGAGCTTGGTTTCCTCCAAAATCGGGACGAACTCCATGGGCGAGACCATCCTGCCCTTCGGATTCTTCCAGCGCAGCAGAGCCTCCGCCCCGATCAGCCGCTGATCCCTTGCGTTGACCTGGGGCTGGAAAAAGAGACTGAAACCTTCGCAGCCGCTCTCCACGCTCGCCCAAAGGCTGTCCCGCATGGAAATCGAACGCACCCAGCGATTGTACTGTTCCTTGCTGAAAATCACATTGCGGTTCTTTCCCTCACGCTTCGCAAGATCCATTGCCGCTTCCGCGTGCTTATGCAGCACCAGATAATCCTTGCCCCCCTGTGGATAGAATACCGTCCCCGCAGATGCCGTACAAAAATAGGTATGCCCATCGATTTCCTTGGGATGCGACAACCCCTTCTGGATGCTTGCAAAAAGATCCTGCACGGCCTCTTCACCCGCCTGAGGATAAATGATCGCGAACTCATCCCCGTCCAGCTTGAACAGAGTCAGCATCGGAGGCAGCAAATTCGTCACCAGATTGGATACATGCTTGAGCACCTGATCCCCCATGGCACGGTTATATGTCTCATTCACGATCTTGAAATTATCCAGCCCGAAGATAAGGATTGCGCCGCCCACGCCTGTCGCGCGATACTCTGCCAATGCCATCTTGACGCTGTGCTCGAACTGGTATTTGTTCAGCAGGCCGGTGACCTCGTCCGCCTGATTGCGCTGGGCCATGCGCGTCATCATGCAGACCAGGATGCTCGGCTTCCGGTCACGGTCAAGCCCGACACGCATGCGGCTCATGAGCCAGAGATACTCCCCTTTCCGGCTCTTCACGCGATATTCCATCGCGTTCTCATAGGTCGTCTGCGATTCCATGACATCGCGCATCACGGCCAGATATTGGCCGCGCTCCTCCTGATGCACCAAGGATGCCCAGCCTGTGGCAAAATCCTGCACAATCTCTCCGGGCATCTCAAAATCCTGCACCAAATTCGCCGAGAGCATCGCCGTATCCGACTCAAGATCAATGACCGCCATGTAGGCATCCGTTGTCCGCTTGACCAGGTCAAAGAAAAATTTATGCCGCCGCAATGTCTGGCTCAGGGAAACACGACCCATCTTCTTCATGCGCTTACCATCCTTGCTCTGTAATCCTCTCTCCCTATCATACCGAAAATATCAGCTTTTTTCAAGTATTCCGCCATATCCATATTCTCAAAAAAATGCCCATTCCCCGAAGGAAATGGGCATTGGAGCAACTGAATCAATTGTTGAAGATATTCCGCAGCGCTTGCTTGTTCACATCGCGATTGAGCTGTGCGAGATACGTCGTGAGCTTGATGTTCTTCGGGCAGACCTCCACGCAGTTCTGGCTGTTGCCGCAGCTGGTGATGCCGCCTTTCTCCATCAACGCATTGAGACGCTTCGGGGCATCGAATTTGCCCAGCGGATGCAGATTGAAGAGATACGCCTGCACCGTCGGAGCAGGTCCGATGAAGTCGGACTGCGGTCCCACGTTCGGGCACGCCTCAAGGCAGCAGCCGCAGGTCATGCAGTGGGATATCTCATAGGCCGTCTGCGCCGTATACGGATTCTGGATCGGCGCATCCTTGACGTCCCAGGAACCATCCAGCTCCACCCATCCCTGGATGCGCTTCAGGCTCTCGAACATCACGGAACGGTCGATCAGGAGATCGCGGATGACCGGGAATGTGCGTGCCGGCTGCAGATGAATCGGCTGCTTGATCTCATCGACCAGTGCGCAGCAGGCCTGACGGGCCATACCGTTGATGACCATCATGCACGCGCCGCAGACTTTCTCCAGACAGTTGCACTCCCAAACCACAGGAGCCACGCGCTTGCCGTCGACTGTCACAGGGTTCTTCTGTATCTCCATGAGCGCCGCGACCACATTGAGTCCCGGACGATAGTCCACATCGAATTCCTGGGTATAGGGCTTCTCGTTCGGGCCGTCCTGGCGCTCGATGATAAATCTAACTTTCTTCTCTGCCATTTCTCATGATCCTCCTTTATTTATTTGTAACTGCGAAGACGCGGCTTGATGAGCGAATGATCGAACTCGCGGTAAGTCACCTGCGGCTCTTCCGTCTTCGGATCATAGGAAACAACCGTAATTCTCATGAAATTCTCATCATCGCGGCCCATGAACACAAGGTCATTGTTCTCGTCCACTACGCGCTCGCCCTTGTCGTCCAGCACGATTTTCGCATGGGCGCCGCGGGACTCGTCGCGCATGCGCGCTCCCTTCGTGATGACCATCGCATAGAGGATCATATTGCGGAGCTGACGCACGAACATTGCTTCCTGATTGGCCGTCTTGGACTGGTCGGTAATGCCGATATCCTCCCAGCGCTTCAGAATCTTCTTGAGTTCCACCAGACATGCATCCAAGCCCTTGTTATCGCGCTCGATGGCAACATACTTGTACATGAGGTCGCCCAGCTCATGATGGAGCCTGTGAGCGTTCTCCGAACCTCTCATCTGGAGGATCTTGTCATACTCATCCTGCACTTCCTTGCGTGCTGCCTCCAGCTCCGCGTCGGTAAGCTCAGGCCCCTTGTTGCCGGTCTTTGCCCAGTTCATGGCCTCCGGGCCGGAAATCGTGCCGGAATAAGCCGCGGAGAGCAGGGAATTCGCGCCCAAGCGGTTCGCGCCATGGTACTGGTAATCGCACTCGCCGGACGCCATGAGGCCCGGAATGTTGGTATAATGCTTGCGGTCTACCCAGATGCCGCCCATGGAATAGTGGACGGACGGGAAGATCTCCATCGGCACCTCTCGCGGATCCTTTCCGACAAACTCGGAGTACATCTCAAGGATGCCCCCCAGCTTGCGCTCCAGATAATCCGGGGCGATATGGGAAAGGTCAAGATAAACGCGGTGCTCGCCGTTTATGCCGAGCTTCATATGCTCCCAGACCTTGTAAATGGCACGGGATGCCACATCACGCGGAACAAGATTTCCGTATGCCGGATACATATCCTCCAGGAAGTACCAGCGCTCCTTTTCTCCCGTTTCGGGATTCTTGCGCCATACCCAGACGCGCCCGCCCTCGCCGCGGCACGCCTCGGACATCAGGCGGTTCTTGTCGGAACCCGGGATCGCTGTCGGATGGATCTGGATGAACTCCGGATTCGCGATCTCCGCGCCCTGCTGGTACACCGCCGAAACAGCGGAGCCGTTGCAGATCGTGGAAGCCGTGCAGCGTCCGAATACCTGCCCGGGGCCGCCCGTCGCAAGAATGACGGTATCCGCGCGGAACGCCTTGATCTCCATGGTGTTCATGTTCTGCGCCACAATGCCGCGGCAGACGCCATCCTTGTTCTTGATGATCTTGACGAATTCCCAGAACTCATATTTCTTGACTGCAAAACGCTCCGCATCCTTGTCCAGCTTCTTTGTCTCCCAGCGGCGAACCTGCTCGTCCAGCGCATAGAGGATCTGCTGGCCTGTTGTGGAGCCTGCGAAGCAGGTACGTTTATGCTTCTGTCCGCCGAAGTTCCGAAGATCCAGAACGCCCTCCGGCGTACGGGTAAAGGGAACGCCCATGCGATCCAACATCTTGATGATCTTCGGGGCTGCCTCCACCATGCCCTTGACCGCCACCTGATCGGCAAGGAAATCGCCGCCATAGACCGTATCATCGAAATGCTCGTAAATGCTGTCGTGCTCGCCCTTCGTATCCATGCAGGCATTGATGCCGCCCTGTGCGCACAGGGAATGGGAACGCTTTACCGGGCAATAGGAAAACAGATCCACCTCGCCGCCGGCCTCGCAGACTTTGATGGTCGCCAAAAGTCCGGAAATTCCGCCGCCGACAATGATAATTCTCTTTGCCGTTTTATCTTTAGCCATTGCTTTCTCTCCTTAAACTGTACTACAAACCACAACACCGCATCAAATGAGATAGCTGCCCATGAAGGTCAGCGTGATGAGGCAGAGCAGCGCGCAAAGGCACATGCTCAGATAGCTCACAACCGTCTGCGCGCGGGGGCCTTTCGTGATGCCCCACGTCATGCAGAAGGTGGTGATGCCGTTGCAGAAGTGGAAAATAGCGGCAAACATGCCAAGCACATAAAGCAAGACAACAATTGGACTCTGGAAATAGTTCTGCAGCAGCTCATAGGAAATCGGCGTGCCCGTCACGCCCTTCGTGTAAAGGCGCAGATAGCCGACATGCCAGATGAGGAACACGACAAGATACCAAGCCGTCCAGCGCTGGAGCGTGAAGTTCCAGTTGCGGACATAGCCGAAGCGTCCCGGATTGTTCTTTGCCTGCAAAGCGATATAGATACCATAAATGCCATGGAACAGCAAGGGAATCGCGATGCCGCCCACCTCAAGCCCCAGGAAAATCGGTTTCGGAATCAGCTCCATCATAGCCAGTGCGCCATTGAGAGCCTGGGGGCCGAAGATGGCCATGGAGTTCGTGAAGATATGCTCAAAGAGCACCATACCCAGAACAAGCAGACCACACAGCGAATGCAGCCGGCGCAGATAAAAAGTTGCGTTAAACATTCTATACCTCCTCATAATTTCTTACGACAGCCAAGGCGCACAGATATGGAAACCTGCCGCCCCGGCCAGTCGAAAACTCATTCATAGCCCTGCAGGGTACGATACTTCTTCTGATTCGTCTCATACAGGCTGTTCCCCTCGCAGTCTATGACCACGATGGCGGGGAAATCCTCCACGGTGAGGCGGGCCACTGCTTCAGGCCCGAGCTCCGGGTAGGCAAGTACTTCGTATTTCTTGACGGATTTCGCGATGAGCGCCGCCGCGCCGCCGACTGCCGCAAAATAGGTCACGCCGTTCTTCTTCATGGACTCGACGACTTCCTTGGAGCGGGAGCCTTTGCCGATCATGCCCTTGATGCCCTGATCCAGCATGGTCGGCGTATATGCGTCCATACGGCCAGAGGTCGTCGGGCCGCAGGAGCCGATCGGATCGCCCGGTTTTGCGGGGGTCGGTCCAAGGTAGTAGACCATCTGGTTGTTCCAATCTACCGGAAGCTTCTCGCCGCGCGCGAGCGCCTCTGTCATAGCCTTATGCGCCGCATCGCGTGCGGCGATGATCTCGCCGGAAATGAGCACCGCATCCCCTGCTTTGAGCTTGCGGGACATCTCCTCCGTAAAAGGTGTCTGGATTCTAATCTGTTCAGCCATATCTCTTCCTCCTGATCCTCAAAGCACACGATGTGAATGGCGCATAGCATGGCAGCAAATCGTGACTGCTACCGGAAGCCCGGCAATATGGGTCGGCCCCCATTCGATATTCACAGCGAGCGCCGAGGTCGTTCCCCCGAGCTGCGGTCCGATTCCCGTCTGATTGATGAGCTCCAGGAGTTCCTCTTCCAGCTTTGCGTATTCCGGCATCGGATTGCGCTCGTCAATGGAGCGCGTGAGCGCTTTTTTGGAGAGGAGCGCCGCCCGGTCCATCGTGCCGCCGATGCCGACGCCGACAACCATGGGCGGGCAGGGATTCATGCTCGCATGGAGGATGATCTCCATGACAGCCTTCTTCACACCCTCTACCCCATCGGCAGGAACCAGCATCTTGACGCCCGACTTGTTCTCGCTGCCGAACCCCTTCGGCGCGATCGTGATGTCCAGCTTGTCTCCCGGAACGATTTCCGTATAGATGACGCCCGGCGTATTGTTCTTCGTGTTCACGCGGTTGAACAGCGGCTCAGACACGACGGACTTGCGAAGGTATCCCTCCGTATAGCCCTTCGCGATGCCCTCATTGACGGCATCCTCCAGATAACCGCCCGTGATATGAAGATCCTGCCCGATCTTCAAGAACACGATGGTCATGCCCGTATCCTGGCAGTACGGGCGATCCTCCGCACGGGCGATCTCCGCATTCCGGATGATCTGGTCGAGCACGTTCTGCCCGACCGGCGATTTTTCTGTTTCACGCCCCCGTTTCAGCCCTTCATAGACATCCTTTGGCAGATAATATGCCGCTTCCTTGCACATCTCCGCCACGGCTTCCGTGATCTGTTTCGCGTCGAGTTCTCGCAAAGTAATCCCTCCCCTAAAATATAAACCGCAATGGGTTTTCTGGCAAATCCTGTGTCCGAGACATTCCTCACATCAATTTTATATATTAGTCACAAAATCTAAAAATCCTGCATGGGAATCCAACTTTACCAAACAAAATTTTCGGCAGCAAAAAGCGGACAAGGCATCAAAACACCAATGCCTTGTCCGCCCTCCCTCTCATACTCTATGGATGCATGCGGATAAGCTCCACGCGGGGCGCCTGCCCCGGTTCCAGCTCGGCAACCATGAAGGACGGCCGCATCTCGTCCCTCGGACGGGATGCGCTGCCCGGGTTCAGCACAAAGATCTCGCCGGGGGTGATATCCGCGATATGCGTGTGCCCGTAGACCGCAATATCCGCGCCCTTGCTCGCCGCTGCCTGCTTCAGAAGATCCGTTTCATAGCGTACCCCGTAAAGATGCCCGTGAACCAGAATGATACGGTGCCCGCCGGCCTCCACGATGCGCTCGTCCGTCATGGTGGAGTAGTTGAGGCGCAGGGCGCTGCAGGGCTTGTCCATGTCCACCATGAAGGTATTGCCCGGCACGTAGACCACCTTGTTGGCCGTGGCCCTCGGGGCCAGCGCC
>CALGGN010000418.1 GCA_937915915.1 uncultured Selenomonas sp.
ATCGCCAAGGCCGATTTGCTCCTTAAGGGCGACGGCGCGCAGGCAGAGCATATCAGCTACGGCTCGACTCTCTCCCTTGATGGCAATGCCACTCGCCAGTTTGACTTCATGCTGTCCAATCCTCCCTACGGCAAGAGTTGGAAAACCGATGCGGAGAAAATGGCCAGCGGCGAAGATGACAAAAAGAAGAAAAAGGAAATCCTCGATACCCGTTTCAACACCTATCTGCCGAATGGCGAGAATCTTTCCATGATTCCCCGTTCCAGTGACGGGCAACTGCTTTTCCTGCTGAACAATGTGTCCAAGATGAAGGATACACCCCTTGGCAGCCGTATTGCCGAGGTGCATAACGGCTCTTCCATTTTCACGGGGGATGCCGGAAGCGGCGAGAGCAACGCCCGCCGCTACATGATAGAGAATGACTTGGTGGAAGCCATCATCGCCGTGCCGGAGAATATGTTCTACAATACTGGTATCGGCACCTTTATCTGGATTTTGTCCAACCGCAAGGAAGAACGGCGCAATTCCCGGAAAGGGAGATTCCGGCAGGGACATTCAAGAAAGCCGCTGATTTATCCGAGGTACAGAAAGCTATCGGCGAAGTTCCAAAAGATACGCCGCTGGATGATTGGACAGCCTTTGCCAAGGCAACGAGGCTCAAAGCCGCCGCCCTCAAGAAAATCCGTCCCTTTATCACGGAGAAAGACGAAACGGCAAAAGCCATCGAGGGTGAGCCGGATGTGGAACTGCGGGACACGGAAAATGTGCCTTTCACCTACGAAGGCGGCCTTGATGCCTTTATGAAGAACGAGGTGCTGGCCTATGCCCCCGATGCCTGGGTAGACGAAAGCCGGACGCAAATTGGGTATGAAATCAGCTTCACCAAGTATTTCTACAAGCCAAAGGAACTTCGGGAGATGAAGGAGATTCTGGCTGACCTTACGGCTTTGGAGAAAGAGGCGGATGGGATGATGGCGGAGATTATGCGGGGGATTGGGTGATGTATTTGAATAGCTACCCCAAAGATTGGAAACAAATAAAACTTCGACAAATTCTACGCCCCTTCAGTGAAAAGAATCATCCAGAGTTGCCGTTGCTCTCTGTGGTTCGAGAAAAAGGCGTTATCGTTCGCAATGTTCATGACAAAGAAGAAAATCACAATTATGTACCAGAGGACTTAAGTAATTATAAACGCGTCAAACGTGGACAATTTGCTATGAATAAAATGAAAGCGTGGCAAGGTTCCTATGGTATTTCCAAATATGATGGAATAGTCAGCCCTGCTTATTTTGTTTTCGATGTTGACGACGATATAAATCTCGATTTTTTTAATGTAGCAATTCGTAGTCAGGTTTATGTGAGTTATTTTGGACAGGCTTCCGATGGTATCCGTGTTGGTCAATGGGATTTATCCATGCAGCGAATGAAAGAAATTCCTTTTCTCGTACCCCATCGCACTGAGCAAGACCAGATTGTGCGGTTTCTTGATTGGAAAGTATCAGAAATAAACAGAATGATACCTGTGTCTGCTGTAACAACAGGAAATGCTATTGCAAAAAGCAAATCATTATTGGCACGAAAGATAATGTTGCTACAAGAACTCAAAACCCGCCTAATCGCCGATACCGTTACCGGAAAAATCGATGTACGAAATATCGAAATCCCCGAATATGAATTTGTAGGGGAAGAATCGCAAGCCGAGAAAGAAATAGATGCGGAGGGCAGCGAGAACGAGGAATAAGGCAGTTGTTCGGAAATTCCGAACAACTGCAGCTAACAGATGAAGGAGGACGGAAATAAAATGTCGATAACAGTGCAAAATAATGCTACGAACTCTATGGCACAGGAAGCGTATCATCTGATTGATCAATTAAATGAGAACAATTTGCCTATCGTAATAAGCTTTATAAAAAATATAATTAAAGAAAATAATCATCAGGAGAATGAACACGAGGAACTTCAAAGGAAAAGAGCGGCTTTTGCTAGATTGATGGAACTTCGTGAAGAAATAGCCGCAACTCATCCGAAATCCCTTGAAGAAGAACGCTTTGAAGCTATGGCTGAAAAGTATCCTTTTTTGAGAGATGATGTAAAGGAGTGAATTGGGGATGCAAACACCTTTACGAATCTTGATTGATACAAATGTGGCATATACTTTTTTGACAAAAAGGACGGATAAATTTTCTAAAGAAGCAGAAGAGATTATGTTCCTTTGTTCAGGAAATCGTATTAAAGGATACATAGCATTTCATTCTATTTCAACCATGTGGTATCTGGGAAGAAAATCCAGTGAGAAGGTACGGCGTGAAATCATTGGAACAGCTTGTGATTTGTTAAAAGTTGTAGGAGCTTCGCAAAAAGCAATAATTTCTGCTGTACAAAATATCGATTTTAGGGATTTCGAGGACTGCTTGCAGGACAAATGCGCAAAAGAGGCCGGATGCGACTACATCGTGACAGCAAATCTGAAGGATTTTGCGAACAGCGAGGTTCCTGCAGTCACCCCGGACAGGCTGTTAAAAATTATCCATGAAGAGTTGTCAAGCAATCCTTGACAACTAAAGCAAACGTTCGGAAATCCCGAACAGTCCACCAAAAATCAAGGGAGAAGAAATGATGGCAGAGTTTACCAACACCAAGGAAAGCGGACTGGAAACCCTCATCGTAAAGTATCTCACAGAGCATAACGGCTATGAGGAGGGAACCAACGGCGATTATAACGAGGAATATGCCGTGGACGAAACCCGGCTGTTTCGCTTTCTGAAGGACACCCAGAACACGCAAATGGAGAAATTGGGCGTGTTCAAGTCCGACCAAAAAACGGCGGCAATTCCTGAATCGCCTTTCCGGGGAACTCTTAAAACGTGGCGTGGTGGATGTTCTCCGCAACGACATCAAGGTCTATCCCGCCGACCTTATCATGTTCTACGCCTCGCCCTCGGAGGGCAACGAAAAAGCCAAGGAGATGTACGGGAAGAACATCTTTAGCATTACCCGCCAGCTTCGCTATTCCACTTCCGTTGACAAGCTGGCCTTGGATTTATGCCTTTTTATCAATGGTCTGCCCGTCATCACCTTTGAGCTAAAGAACCAGCTCACTAAACAGAACGTCAATCACGCCGTGGAGCAATACAAGAATGACCGCGACCCAAGGGAAACCATCTTCGCTTTCAAACGCTGCATGGTGCATTTTGCCTTGGATGATGCCAGAATCAAGTTCTGTACGCGCCTTGCGGGGAAAGCGAGCTGGTTCCTGCCCTTTGACAAGGGCTACAAAGACGGCGCGGGCAATCCTCCCAATCCTAATGGCATTATGACCGACTATCTCTGGAAGGACATACTGACCAAGGCAAAACTCACCCGTATTATTGAAAACTATGCGCAAGTGGTGGAAGAAATTGACCCGGAGACGAAGAAGAAATCCATCAAGCAGATTTTTCCCCGCTATCATCAGTTGGATGTGGTGGAGCGTTTGCTTCCTGACGTGAAAGAAAACGGTATCGGCAAGAAATATCTCATACAGCACAGTGCCGGGAGCGGGAAATCAAACTCTATCGCTTGGCTTGCGCATCAGTTGATTGGACTCACGAAAGACGGTCATCCCATGTTGGACTCCGTGCTGGTGGTGACGGACCGCCGGATTTTGGACAAGCAGATACGGGACACCATCAAGCAGTTTATGCAGGTGAACAGCACCGTGGCATGGGCGGAACACTCCGGCGACCTCTCGAAAGCCATCACCGACGGCAAGCGAATTATCGTCACCACCATCGAGAAATTCCCCTATGTCGTGCCAAAACTTGGCGCAGAGCATAAAGAGAACCGCTTTGCCATCATCATTGACGAGGCACATTCCGGGCAAAGCGGCAGGAATTCGGCGCAGATGAACCTTGCCTTGTCCGGGCTGGCTTCGGATAACGACATGGATAACGAGGATAAAATCAATGCCATGGTGGAAGGGCGCAAGCTCCTCAAAAACGCCAGTTACTTTGCCTTTACTGCCACCCCGAAGAACAAGACACTCGAAACCTTTGGCATTCCGTACACCGAAGGCGGGGAGGTAAAGCACAGGCCGTTCCACGTCTATACCATGAAGCAAGCCATTCAGGAAGGCTTTATTCTCGATGTTCTCCAAAATTATACTGCCATCGACAGTTTTTACCGCTTGATGAAGACCGTCGAGGATGACCCTATGTTCGACAAAAAACGGGCGCAGAAAAAACTTCGCAATTTTGATTTGGAGCAGCATTGATTTAATGGGGTGGTTGCAATGGATAAAGAAACCATGGAATTTGTAGTCTATATGATCCACGCCTGTGCCAACAAATGGAATTTGTCCCCAAAGCAGGTTTACCATAAATTGCAGGAAACTGGCTGCATAAATGAATATTTGGTGCCTAACTATGATATCCTGCATACGCAGGGCAGCGGCTATCTGGTGGATGATATCAGGGAATACTTGCGGATAAGAGGGGTGACGGTATGATCATTTATCATCAGAAGGCCATAGAGCAAATGCTGGTTTACGATTCTTACTTTGAGGTGTGAGCCATGGACGAGAATGTTTTGGAGCAGGTGTATCAGGAAAAGTTGGAGGAAAGAATCATCGCTCAGTTAGCTGCAGACAGGGCAGTGTCACTGGAAAAGGCCATGGATGTGTATTATGGAAGTGAACTGGCGGACAAGATACATCAGGGTATGGAAGGGATTCAGTACCTAGACTACAGGGTGCTGGCAAAGATTCTGGAGGATACAAATGTATAAAGGAATTGGTGGCAAATATTTGAACGTTGGCACGGGGCAAGACCTCGTGCCAATTTTCTTGTCTTATCTTCCTATTTTATGGTAAAATAATTGTCATGTGAGTTCGTAGGGGTTGCAAATAAGAGGCGGCGGTGTGCCGACAAAATGCTCGGAACCCGGTCGTTACAAGGCTTCATGGTACGCGCAGAAAGTATGCTACCCCTTGAGAGGCGGCTGCACCCTTTCAAATGATAAGTCATGTGGTTGTATCAAAATTATACGACAATTGGAGGTTTTACAATGGCCGATGAGGATTTGATTGAAAAGAAAGTTTCCGGCGAGGATGTGTTTGACGGCGTATTGCTGCATGTAAAGCGGGATACGGTGCAGCTTCCGAACGGGCATCAGGCGACGCGCGAGTGGATCAAGCATCCGGGGGCGGCGGCGGTGGTTCCGCTGCTTCCGAATGGGGATATCATTCTGGTGAAGCAATATCGCTATCCCGTGGAACATGTCACGTTGGAGGTGCCTGCGGGAAAGCTGGACAGCGCGGAGGAGGATCCCTTGCTGTGCGCACGCAGGGAGCTTTCGGAGGAAACCGGCTATGAGGCGGAGAAAATCTGGAAGCTCACGACGATTGCCACAACGGTGGGGTTTTCCAATGAATACATCCATCTCTATGCGGCGGATGGGCTGAAATCAGGTGAGCAGCATCCGGATGAGGACGAGTTCA
>CALGGN010000419.1 GCA_937915915.1 uncultured Selenomonas sp.
TATGATGCGGCTCTACGACATATTACGTATATCGTATTTCACGGATTCTGGTATATAGCTCTATGTATTTTTGTAAATCTTTTTCTCTTACCGGCTGGTGCCCCTCAGCTTTATGCTGGGATGCACTCCCATCCTCTAAAACTGTTATTTCATCTACAAATGTAGTTAAGCGTATCTTTCCGCTTTCCAGACGTTCAAAGGTCGCAGTTCTCAGACCGCCCGCAACTTGGTCTAATTCTTCCTCCGTCATTTTAGCATTGTTAATTTCGTTCATGATGTTCAACTCCTTATGTCTTGTTATACATTTCCGACTATTGTATGCCACTCCAAGAGCTTTTACATTTTTGCTATTTACTCCCCCCTCAAAAAAGTTTGTTATTCGGCTTTGCCTCTCTCTTATATATACGATCAAAACGAAAAAGTGTTACAAACCCGGTGATTTTTTTATGTACGCTCAATACGTTGTCTCGCTTTACGATATTTCATCACACCATCCACCTACAATACACTGCCGATGATAACTTTGCGGTTCGACAGAACATCATGAACAATGACCTTTCGTTCGTCAGAATCCATCCTCCGTAAACGAGGTGGCTTCTATGCGAAAAATTTTGTAACATTCACTGATCACAAGTATGATACACATGTTGTTTTTTTCGATATAAATCCGCTGATTCCTGCAAGGTCTAATTTTTTTACTTTTTACCGCTGCGCCTGTTGTCACGTCTCTATGCTCGTCCCATCCCGGAACACCACGGTCAGCCACTTGTCCACATCCACCGTCACATAGTCCACCATCGCACCCCACAGCCGTTCATCGAACTCCGCCACCGACGCGCAGGATGCGATAGTGCGGGCGCAGAATCGTGATGCGACGTTTGCGCCCGCCTGCGACCTTACCAGCCGAATTTAATGAATCAGGCAGGAAATGAACAAATCACTGTCGAATATAATCAAACAGAAGTGGGATGCCTCTTGAGAGAAGGTATCATCCGTGGTAAAATCATAAGCAGGGAGAATGGTGCGCATGGGTGCTATTGACACCGAGGCCAAGGCATATATGTCTGATAAAACACGATTTGCCGATGCCTTTAATTTCTCCATCTATAACGGAGACTACGTGATTCAGCCAGATAATCTAAATCCAATGGACACGGCTGCTATAACTTTACCGTATGGCGTGAAGGCAAAAGTCGCCATACAAAAATACCGTGACCTGCTAAAATTGTATGCGGCCATGCGGGACGAACAGGCGATTTATCTTGTCTTAGGATTGGAGTTGCAGACACACATACATTACGCGATGCCTGTCCGCGGGATGCTATACGATGCCTTGAACTACTCTCAGCAGGTGACGGAAGCCGCCGCTTCTTATCGCAAGGACAATACAAGTCAGTCAAACGAGGAGTTCCTGTCGGGCTTTCGCAAAGGCGATAGGCTGATGCCCGTCATCACGCTGACCCTCTGCTTGAGTGCCGAGCCGTGGGACGCTCCGACCAGTATCCATGAGATGCTTTCGGTGACGGATGAACGGCTGCTCAAATTCGTACCGGACTACAAACTAAACCTTCTCGCTCCGGCACAAATCGCAGAGGAAGATTTCGGCAAATTCCGCACAGGACTTGGTGCTGTCATGCAATTTGCCAAACATAGGAATGACCAGGATGTAAACTGGATGGCAGGGAACAAACGTTTCGAGGAGATGGACAGAGAAACCGCTGACCTTATCAAAACGGTCACGGGAGCAGATATTCACTTTGACGAGAAAGGAGAGGTGGTCAATATGTGGGCAGCATGGGAGAATGGGATAAATCAAGCAAAGATGGACGGTAGAAGTGAAGGAAGAAATGAGGGCAGAGAAGAGGCTACACTTTGCAATATTCGAAACTTAATGGAAACTTCCGGCTGGAGTGCTAGACAAACAATGGATGCAATGAAAATACCCGCTAATGAGCAGGAAAGATACGCAAAACAGATATAAATGTCTATTGAGAAAATACAACAAGAACCGCAAACCTGTGATGCTTTACGCATCTTGGCTCGCGGTTCTTTTTACGCTTGAAGACTGCCTGGAATCCCTGTGTTTTCGAGTGTCCCCAATTATAACCGTCTAAAGGAGGGTTCCCTATGATGTAGCGGCACTTCTCCCTCGGTATCACCTCACCCCAATCCATCCGCAGGGCGTTGCCCTCCACGATATGGGCATTGGTCTTGAGGGGCAGAAAATCGAGGTTCAAGTGGATAATGTTCTCCGTCTCCTGCAAGGCTTGGCTCTCGGCAATCCAAAGAGCCGTCTTTGACACGGTAACGGCGAAGTCATTGATTTCGATGCCGTAAAATTGGCCGATACTGACTTTGATAGGATTGCAGTCCCCCTCAAAGCCGAAGGAAATCTCCCCGTTCTGCAGTTCACTGATGACCTCGTTTTCCAGACGGCGAAGTGAAAGATAGGATTCCGTAAGAAAATTGCCACTTCCTGCTGCGGGATCGAGCCACAAGGGTGCGGCCAGTTTCTCCTGAAAGGCAAGCAAGGATTGCCGCCATCCGATCAGTGCGTTTTTCGTCTTGGGTTTCCTTGCCTTGATTTCCTCAAACTCCCTCTTGAAGTCATCAAGAAACAGCGGGTCGATGATTTTATGAATATTTTCCACCGAGGTGTAATGAAGCCCACCTGCCCTACGGGTCTGGGGGTTCATTGTGCTCTCGAAAACCGCTCCGAAAATGGTAGGGCTTATGGCGCTCCAGTCGAACTGCTCACTGGCTTGGTGGATTAAGAGGTCAAGGATTTCCGGCGTAAACTTGGGAATCTCAATTTTCTCCCCGTCAAACAGGCCGCCGTTCACATAGGGAAAAGCCGCCAGCTTGTCCTCCAAATAAGCATCCCTGTCTTCCGGCTTGGTGGATAGCACCTCGAAGAGGTCAATCAATGCGCGACGGACATTCTCCTCCCGAAAACTCTGCAAGTATTCCCGGAACCTATTGCGCTTGCCCAAGATTCCCGCCGACTCTGCATAAAGCAGGAACACCAAACGTACGCAAAGTTTGTTGAGGCTTTTTTGGGATTCCGAACTGGTGGGGTCTTTGTATTCCTTGAGAAGGGCATCGTAGAGCTTCCCAACAATCACTCCCGCTTCTTTGGACACCTGCGTTTCCCGCTCGATGTCCCGGCTCTTCACATTTACCAGGAATTGCAAGCGATAGGATTCCTTGGGCAGATTGGAGAGCAGGATAACCTCCGGATCTGCACCGGGATGTTCCATATCATACACCCGAAACTCGGCGAAATTGCACGCCACAATCCAGCGGGGACGCTTGGAATAAGGCTGTTCATCTGCGTACCGCTTGGCTTGCTGGTATGGCGTGAGGTATGTACCATCGGACTGCTTGATGGGCTTCGTAAGGTCTTTGCCCAGGGATTTTTGCTCAATGATGACATGGGTTTCCGGGATTCGCGCGTCAATGAATGACACATGACCCAGCTTGACTTTATCCTCGAAGGTGATGAAGCCGAAGGGCTGCTCTATGCCATAGACCTGTTGCAAGAGTTCCAGCCAGAAGGTCTGGGTGTGCTGCTTCTCATCCCCTATGCCCTGCCACTTTGCGGCGAAAACCTTGGCTGCCGCCTTTTGCTCATTTTCTCTCAAGATTCGCGCCTCCCCATAGTTCTTGGGTGTATAGTTCGACACGATAGGCGGATTTCCTTTTTCTCCATCGAAGTCTCTGTAGGGATGATGGGGCAATATGCAGGAAAAGCAAGTGCCGGCATAGAATGTTGTAAAGATAACCACGCAGGAAGGGAGGCACACCCCCATGCAGTCGAAAGCCTACATCGCCATCGACCTAAAAAGTTTTACTTCTCCCGTTGTTGGGTCTCTTAGGGATTTAGCCATTATAACGTGAAGCATCAATTTTATCATGCCATACTTTCGACACAAATATCCATTATGATGATAACACCAAAAAAACATGCAAAGGAGGCAGCAGACACAATGCCCAAAATGCTCATTGCCGATGACCATGCAGCCATCACGGATATACTGGTTGCTTTCGCCGAAGCAGAAGGCTACGAGACTGCAGTGGCAAGCGATGGCGAAGAAACCATGCGGCTGTTCCGAACGCAGGAGTTCGATGTCGTGCTGCTGGATGTGATGATGCCGAAAAAAGACGGATTCACAGTATGCCGCGAAATACGAGCCAAACTTGAGGCAAAACCGCACCCCGATTGGCAAATCAAAACGGTCTGGGGGGTCGGGTACGCCTTTGAGGTGACCTCATTTCCTCGCCAATATATCTCATGAGTTGCGCACGCCGATCACCGTATTGCGCGGGACACTGGAGCTTTTGTCCTCCGGACTGGTCAAAGATGAGAAAAAACGGCAGGAATATTTTTCACAGATGACCTCAAATGTCATCGGCTTGCAACGGCTGGTACAGGATCTGTTCGAATTGTCGAGGCTTCAAAATGCGGATTTCAAGCTGGAAACCGCCGACCTGAACCTGACGGATGCCCTGCAAGACGCTGTGCAAGCTGCAAGGCAGATAGGAGCCTCCAAAGAAATCGAAATCATGCTCCCAACCGCAAGCAAGCCAATCCTGATCCATGGCGACTACGGAAGGCTGCGGCAGATGTTTCTCATGATTCTGGACAATGCCATCAAGTTTTCCCCCCACGGCGCAGTCATCCATGTCACGTTCCGAACCGAAGCCGGCCACTGGCATATTTCCATCCGGGATCACGGCTGCGGCATCCCGGCTGATGAACTGTCGCATATTTTCGAGCGATTCCACAGCAAACGGGAGCCAAGGAACAGGGACGGCACCGGGCTGGGCCTTCCTATCGCCCATGCCATTGCCCATAGGCACGGTCTTTATATCCGTTGTGAAAGTACCGTGGGAGAAGGAACCTGCTTTGGTATTTCCGACATCTGACGAAACCGCAAAAAAAATTTCCTTTGCCATACTTTCGACACATTTATTTGTTATAATAAAAATGAAGCAAGGATAACACTACTTACTTGGGAGGTAATTGAAATGAAAAAGAAGTTGTTTGGAATCCTGATGGCTGCGCTGATTGTTTCCTCCGTACCGGCGTTTGCGGCAGAGCGCAACGATATCCAGGGAAATGATGTGCAAAGACAGACACTGTGCTGCGGCGGGTATTACGGTGATGATGGCTATGGCTGCTACGGTCGCGGCTATCGCGGAAATCAGCAGCAGTAAAAGAGTTTATCCCAAAAAGCCTCCGAAGGCTCATTCAGCTTTCGGAGGCTTTTTGGTTTTGGATTTTATTCCACCGCATTCTGTTCTCTATCGGTTGAATGCCATTCTATTGTATTCAACTTTCCTGCTGCCGGTCAGCTGTGCTTTATCCGTTTGCAAGAACTGCTCTATGGCTGTCCAAGTCACAGCGAAATTATCAAGGAAGGCCGTGTGCCATGCCTTGGGAACGATGCAGAGGCGGGCCTTTGGGATATACTGCTCTGCTTCCATCATCGTCACTAAAGGAGCATGGTCATCCTCATCCCCCGCAATCAACAGCACAGGGCATTCGATCGTCCGCAGAAAATCCTCGCCGATTTCCATCTTGCTCCAGAAGTTCATATAGTTCGTGCAAAACTCCTGATAGCGCTCCGGCTCCGGCATGATTTTTTTCTGCTGCTCGATAAATGCCGCATCTATTTTCT
>CALGGN010000420.1 GCA_937915915.1 uncultured Selenomonas sp.
CATCGCCGGCATCGCGGAGACAGGCAATGTCGGCGATGTAGATTCGCGTCTCGGTCATGCGGCATCTGCTTTTTCCGTTCTGTCCCAACTTACCAGCACAATGTTTTGTCCGAAGGAGTACCGATATTCCAGCCGGCTGCAATAGTGAAACAACAGCTTCATGCCGATTTTGCGATCACCCTCTTTGACTTGCAGGGGATCAAAGGGCCTGCCCTCGTCACGCAAATAAGCCGTTACCTCCTTCTCCCGCAGCATCACGGACAAATCCATGTAGCTGCCGTTGCTGCAGCCGGAGTGTCTTACAATGTTCATCATCAATTCGTCCAGACAGTGGACAATTCGCTCCTCCAAATCCCCCACGCCGTTTTCTTGCAAAAATTTTTTCAACGCATCGAAGGCATCAGCCTCCGCGTTCATGTTGCATTCCACTGAAACATCCAGCATTTTGCGTTCGGGATCGTCCTTTGGAATGAGGGAAACGAGCTGCACCTTTCCCTTGGATCTCATACTGACGGCCGTGGTGTCGGCAAAAAATATCAACAAGCTCAGCGCCGTAGCCATAGGGAATGCCAGCCAGATCTGCTCCGGCGGCAGGGTGCGATCCAAAACATAAAAGGAAACGGCAATTGTGACCAAGATCATCAAGCTGTTGATGGTGGATACGACACGATGCCCCAAAGCTACGTGCAAAAAGGTCATAGAGGAAAGAATCCCCAATGCAAACAGAAAAATGCAGATCATGGGCAGCCCTCGCCCGGTCAGCTCGATCAATTCAGGGGTATTCGCTCCGAAGAGCGTTGCCAAATCGTGGGAAAAGAGTCCCATCAGATTAAAGCAGACCGGCGCCAGCAGGACGACAAGCATCCCCCGCCCAAACAACAGGCGCATGCCACGATAGTCGCCCTGTCCCAGCATCATGCCTCCGATCGCCGTATAGGACATGCCTACGCCGTTGGAAATCATGCTGCCGACAGAAATAATGCTGTATCCGATGGACATGACAAACATACCGTCCGCACCCTGATTGTCCGTGATGTATGAGTTGCAGAGCAGCATGAGAACAATGACGGATATGGTTCCCACCAATCCCGGCAAAGAAAAGGCCACGCCGGTGGCAAAATCCGCCAGCCACGTTTTGCAGCGGCACAGTTTCATGCCGCTGTACTTGAAAATATAACACAGCAAAACCACGTCGCAGACAAACGCACCAAGCAAGGTCGCGTAGGCTGCGCCCGCAATATCCATTCCCAGAACTTTCACGGCGGTCACGGCAAATATGATATTGGTCACCATGCCGGAAACCATGCCGATGGTGACAACCTTCGGCTTGCCCATGACATCGACCAGCAGGGAAAGCCCGTTTTGAAAAATAAGCAAAAAGCAGCCCGCCACAAGCACACCGGCATATTCGTTGACCATGGCCAGCAATCCTTCGGCGACAGGCAGAAGACTGACCACATATCCGGCCAAATTTGTGGTTGCCGCAATGACGCTGAGGGTCAGGCACACGATCAGCATGGAAACAAAACTGACCGTGAATACCTGATTTGCGCGGCCATTCTCCATCGCCCCCAAATATTGGGCAATACGGTTGGCCGGTCCCTGCGCCAATAGTGCGCCAATGGCACTGATGCAACTTACCATTGGCATGGCGGCATTGATGGACGAGAAGGCATCCGCCCCCAGCAAATTTCCCATCAGAATGCCGTTGATGATACTGCTCAGGTTCATTGCTGCCATTGACATAATGGCAGCAATCATATAGTACCTGAAACTGTAATTGATCAAATACGCTTTACGTTCCAAGCCAAATCCCCCGAATCATTCAGCGTGTTGCTTTCTGGAGCAATTTCTCGGCTGCGTCACGATAGAAGGAATGCAGTTCCTCGGCAACAAAAATCGAGCCGTGGGAATAATCGTTGAACTCTTGGATTTTTGCCTGAGGCGCATTTTTACGAAGCGCGTCAAGTTTCGTGCGCATCGCCTCTGCCGTGGAATTACGATGCGCATTCAAGAAGAGCACATCTCCGTCATAGGGTGCCAGCGAATTTTCCGAGTAGATCACGGCAATCATATTGTTCAGATCCGCAAAGGTTTGCAGTTCCTCCTCAGTGTACTCATGCTCCTTGTACTCGAAGTCATCTACCATTTTCCGCAGGTCTTCCACCGTAAGATGCTTAATCTCATTGGGCGCGACTTTCCCCGCTGTTGGCAGTGAAGTATCGCCCATGATGACGGGTACGCTGTTGCCGGTCATTTCCTTCCACTCGTTCGCCATGCCGAACGCCACTGCGCCGCCAAAGCTGAAGCCGATAAATCCTGCTATCTTCGCCTCCTCGGGCAGGAGCGTTTGCACGAGCAATGCATAGAACGCCACCACATCATCATAGCGTTCGCCCGCGAACACTTTGTCATAATGTCTCTGAATCGGTTCGATCACCAGCACGTTGAAGTATTCGGCAAACAGATCGTGCAAATGCTCCGTATCGTTCAGGGTGACGATGCCTTGCACAAATACCACTGTCGGTTTCCGTTCGTCATACTTTTCGTGCAGCCAGAAAATGCGTTTTTCGCCCCGGAGACAGCCGCGGATCGTCTTGTAGCGCGTGATATCCGACACGCGGAGCCGCATTCTCAGCTCGGAGTTGAGCCGGCTGACCAGCAGCATGGCTTTTAGGGAATTCAATCCCAGTGCTATTAAATTATCGGTGACCCCGAAGGCAATACCGGGGAGCACCTCACTGGCAATTCTCAGGCAGTTTTCTTCCTGCCGATTTTCCGGCGGGACGTTCTGCACTCCGGCCGAAACATCTGGCTCAGGCAGCGCCTTCCGGTCAATTTTCCCATTGGGGGTCATGGGCATCTGGTCGAGCTGCATATAAACCGTCGGAACCATGTACGAAGTCAAGGACTCCGCCAAGAAGGATTTCAGCTTCTCAGGAGGGATTTCACGGTCAGCCGAGTAATACAGCACCAAACTGTCCTTCTTCACCTGGGCATTCACCATCTTGATCCCGACGTACTGAGCGGCACGACTTTCAATTTCGCCCAGTTCAATGCGGAATCCGTGGAGTTTCACCTGGAAGTCGATACGTCCGGCATACATGAGCTGGCCATTGTTGTTATAATAACCCAAATCCCCGGTGTGATACATTCGCACTCCCGGAACGAAGGGACAGTCGCCGAACACGGCTTCCGTCATTTCCGGCCGGTTCCAGTAACCATAGCCCACATGGGGGCCGGCAATGCAAATTTCCCCCCGTACCCCCGGCGGTACCAAGTTGCCGTTTTTGTCCAGCAGGAAGCAGTATCCGTTCCACATGGGGCGTCCAAGCGGAATCGTTTCGTAATGGACACCTTTTTCCAGAATGAAAACTGCAGCGTTGCAGGTACATTCCGTCGGCCCGTACTCATTGCAGAACACGACATCATCGCTGACAACGCCCTGAAGAGCCTCGCCGCCGCAGGAAATAAACCGTTGGTTCAGTCGGTAGCTGTTTTTCAGGATTCTGGCCAAAGCCGTCGTGTAGCCGCCGCCCGTTATCTTGCGCTCCTCAATGAACTCATAGATCTGTTCGGGATCCCGACGAATCCGCTCCGGCATAATGTGCACCGAAGCGCCGGCCGAGAGAGGCGCGTAAAAATCGCAGATATGCGCGTCGAAGGAGAAGGATCTGTGGCTGCTGATCCGATCCTTGGGGTTATAGCCATATGCGTGAACCATGGACACGGCAAAGTTCATCAGGCCCTTTTGGTAGACAACCGCCCCCTTGGGCTTGCCGGTGGAGCCGGAAGTGTAGATCATATACGCAAAGTTTTGCGGACTCGTGCGGTTGACGGGTCTGCCCTCCGTCTTGAGGATTTCCGTCATGGACGCTTCGGTCAGTGTTGCCTTCGCCCGTGCATCCTCTTCGATATAGGAAATACGCTCCTGGGGGTAAGCCGGGTCTATGGGCACATACGCCGCACCGGCTTTCTGAATGCCGATGAAGGCTACGGCAAATTCCTTCACCCGATCCATCTTGACCGCCACAAAGTCATCGGGCTCAATGCCATGGTCAATCAACCAGCATGCCACTTGATTGGAAGCATCATCCAGCTCTCCATAGGTCAGACTGCCGTTCTCATCTGCCACCGCTTCCGCCGAGGGACGTTCCGCCACTTGATCTCGGAAGAGATCCAACCAGGTTTTGGAGGCATCATAAGCCAGTTCCTCTCCCTTGGACATCGCCATCAGTGCGGGCAATTCCGATTCGCCGACCCGAGCCAGGGAAACAAGGGGCGCATCCGGCCGATTAATCATCTCCGTGACCAGCACGCCGAACAATTTGCCCACATTTTCCATTTCTCTCCGGCGATAGTGCTGGCGATTGAAGGTAAGGTGCAGGCAGAGCTGCCCTTCATCGTTGAGATACATGGTGGGCGTTACTTCGTCAAAACTCTCTTCCTTGATGAGCATCGGGCGAATGTTGAACGCCAAATGGGTCTCATGGGAATTCACAGGCTCCTCTGTCCTGCCGCTGTCGAAGTTTTGGAAAGCGATGATATTTTGGAACAAATCCGCTCCCAAATCGGTTTGCTGCTGAATCTCATAGAGCGGGCAATCATCGTATTTGTTGCTTGCCGCCGCTTGCGTCTGAAGCTCTCTCAGCATCTGCCGCGCGGTGGTATCCTGTCCGATATGCACGCGCACCGGAACGGAATTGATCAGCGCTCCCACCAGTTCGCTCACATCTTCCTCGGTATTGTCCCTGCCCGAAACGACTTTGGCAAAGACTGCGTCCTCGGTCCGGCAATAGGTCTGGAGCACCATGCCCCATGCCAGCTCGATACCGTTGCTGACCGTGGCTCCTTCGGCACTGCACAAGGCCAGGAACTTATCGGTAATTTCCTTGTTGACGGTGCTGGTGACTCCGTTGTTCTCGCTTTGTTCATTCAACGGCACATCGCCAAAGGATGGTATCTCCGCCCGCGTATCGTAATCCGCCAGCAGATTCCGCCAGTACGCCAGTCCTTCCGTCTTGTCCTTGCCGAGAATTTCCCTGACCGCCCGCTCGTACTTCCCGTTGTCAGGCGCAGGATCCGGCGTACGCTCTCCCGTGATCTCCTCGCTCAGGAACCTGAACAGGTCCCCCGTGCAGATGCCCATACACCAGCCGTCCTCAATGGCATGATGGATCGCCACGATCAGATAGCAGCTATTTTCATCCTTCTTGGCACAGGTCACTTGGAACAGGGGCTTGCGCTGAAGTTCAAAGGCATTGGAAAGGATCTGCCTCCGCAAGTTTTCCGCCGCTTTTTTCGGATTGGGCTTGTCGCTGACATCGGCCATGATGGGTACCAGTTTGCGCCGGATAATCGCCTGACGCGGCTTTGTCACGCCGTCATAAATAATGGACGTACGGAGAACCTCATGCTTGACGGACAGCCTTGCCAAGGCAGCGGCAAGCTGCTCCTCGCTGGGCAATACATCCAACTCAAAGATAGTGACAATGCGATAAGCCCAGCTCTTGGGTTCAGACAGGAATTTGAACAGCATGCCTTCCTGCATGGGCGTCAACGGATAGATTCTCTCCACCTGCTCGTCCCGTGCAGCAAAGTCCTTCAGCACCGTGCCGAACTCACGCTCAGACCAGATCGGAAGAGCACACGTCTGAACTCCAGTCACGATCAGATCTCGTATG
>CALGGN010000421.1 GCA_937915915.1 uncultured Selenomonas sp.
TCTCTGGTCATGGGCTCCTTCATTGCGGCAGGGACAGGAACCCTGTGAAGACCAACGCAATGAAGGAGCCCATGACCAGAGACTTCGAGGAATCGCAGTCCGCGAAGGCAGCCGCGACGGATGCGCCGTCATGGATGCCGCCCGTATAGAGCATACCGTAGACACATGCCGCGATCAGCACCAAGAGCGGAAGGATGAGATCCAGTATCTTTCCATTCCCCGTCGGCTTCCTCTCTTCCTTCACGGCCTCCGCATACTCGGACGGGATAGAGAACTGTTTCTGATTGCTGCGGACGGTCTTCCCCATCGTGGCAAAATCCCTTCCCGTCCAGATGATGAACGCCATGAATACGATGGTCAGGATTGCATAGAGATTAAAGGGGATGGTCTGCAAAAACAGCGAAAATCCGTCAATCGAGCTGTCCTCCGGCAGGGATGAGCCAACCGCCGCCGCCCAACTCGACACGGGCGCAATGATGCAGATTGGCGCCGCCGTCGCGTCAATGATATACGCAAGCTTCGCACGCGCGATCTTGAACTTGTCCGTCACGGGACGCATGACCGTCCCCACCGTCAGGCAGTTGAAGTAGTCATCAATAAAGATCACGACACCCAGAAGCGAAGTCAGCCCCAAGGCGCTGCGCTTCCCTTTGATGACCGACCGCGCCCACTCCCCATAGGCGCGTGTCGCGCCGGATTTCGTGATGGCAGCCACCAGAATGCCAAGAATGACCAAAAACACAAGGATATTCACATTGCCCCCGACCTTCTCCTCCATGACCGCGAACAATGTCAGGATCGCCTCCAGCACATTGCCGCCCGTGAAGAGCATCGCACCCGAAAAGATGCCGACGATGAGGGACATATAGACTTCCTTCGTCCAAAGCGCCAAAACAATCGTAATGACGGGAGGAAGCACAGACCAAACCGTCTGTTCCACTGCGTCAACCTTCTTTCTATACTTTTTGCTAAACTTACCGGACACCTACGGTGTCCACACGCCCTTACATGAAATCTTAGCTCCCGCTACGCCTCCAGCTTGCACTCACTAAGATTTCATAGTACAATAATTGATGTTAGAATCCATGGAAATTGGGAATGACACAGGGAAAGGACGGTGAGGAAAATGGACGATCACCCTGAACGATGCAAAATACAATATGGGGAGGGTGTGTCCGTTTTCTGACAGCGCAAGGGCATATTCTCCTGTCGGAGGAGGGAGATACTATGCTCGAAATCTATAAGTCGATGGAAAGCGGCCCGCTGCAGGAACTGTCTCTCAAGACGCTGGAGCGCGGGGCATGGATCAATATTGTGGATCCGACGCCCTATGAGCTGAAGGTGGTCAGCAATCTCACCGAAGTGGAACCGGACTTTTTGCGTTCTGCACTGGATGATGAAGAGCGCTCTCATACGGATGTTGAGGATAATTCTGTGATGATCCTGACGAACGTGCCTGTGGTGAGGGAGAGCGAGAGCTATGACACGCTGCCGCTTGCCATCATTCTGACGGAGGACTATATCATCACGGTATGCCTGGAGGAGACTCCTGTCATGTCGGAGTTCAATGAGCGCACGGCAAAGCTGTTCCGCACGTTCAAAAAAACACGGTTCCTGTTCCAGATTCTTTATAAGTCAGCGACCTTTTACCTGCGCTATCTGAGGCAGATCAGCAAAACCTCGGACGAGATTGAGGATCGTCTGCGCCATTCCATGAAGAACAGCGAGATTTTGCGTTTGCTGGAGCTGCAGAAGGGCCTGACCTATTTCAATGCGGCGCTGCGCTCCAACGGTGCGGTGCTGGAGAAACTGATGCGGCTGCGCACGACGCGCACGATGCAGAGCATCCTGAAAATCTATGAGGAAGATGAGGATCTGCTGGAGGATGTTATCATCGAGAATAAGCAGGCACGGGAAATGGTGGAGATGTACAGCAAGATTCTTGCGCGTCTGGCGGATACCTTTTCCTCCATCATCTCGAACAACCAGAACATGGTCATGAAATTCTTGGCGGCCATGACGATTATCATCGCTATCCCGACCGTGGTCTCCAGCTTCTTCGGGATGAATGTGCCGATGCCCTTCGGGATGGGGGACAATGCGAATGGCTTTTCCTATATCATGCTCATTGCCGGCCTGTTTTCCTGCACAGCGGCCTATTTTTTCTGGAGCAGGCATATGTTTTAAGGAGGCGCGTGTGTATGGAAGCAATACCATCTGGCAGTTTCCTGGAGGAATTCACATTGGTGGCAGACCGTGCGCATGAGGAAAAGGAACGCTTCCTGATCGAGCGGAAAAACGGCAGGCACGTGGTCGTGCTTTCCGTGGATGACTACAATGAAATGCTGAAAATGATTTACGCAAAAAAGAATGTTGCATCTGGTTCCTGATATTGAGTGCGACATTTTTTTGAAAATATCCGAATATGGGAATGCGATATCCGGTTCCCAAATTCACTGAGAATGAGATGAAGATTTGATGATGGAAAAGAAACCAAGACATTTGAAAACAAGCCTCACCGTATGGTGCTTTTTGTTTGCTTTTGTGGTCTCCTTCTGCATGGGCGCGATGGGCTTTTATGTATATCCAGAATCCGTGAAATACGATATACGTAATATGTCGTAGAGCCGCATCATATCAG
>CALGGN010000422.1 GCA_937915915.1 uncultured Selenomonas sp.
ATATAAATATATCCCGCACTACTGTTTTCTATGCTGGTCGAATCACCGCCAGCAGATCCACTTCCTATACAAGCACCATCATCACATTGTGCCTTGACTGACGCATCCTGAATCGTTATATATCCTGTTGTACTATCTGAGCCGCCACCTATGCAGGCACCGCCGCCACTAACAAACAAGTCAAATGTACCACCGTTGATAGTGATATTGCCGATAGAACCATTCCAGCCAGAGCCAATCACAGCACCATGCAAATCGCCATAAGGGACTGTCTCAGCATTGGTAAATGCATTTGTCGGATCAGCAGAGGTAATTATTTTTCCGCTGTTGATGGTTATATTGGCTGTACTGGCTTCCCCATAATCCGAACCGATAATTGCACCTTTCATTAAATACGGTTTATACCATCCTTCATGAAATTCTAACGATCCACTGCCTTCTATCGTAAGACCTTTTCCTACATTGATTAAAGCTTTTTCATACAAACTCCGGCTAGACCCTGTCTTCTCTCCAATGGTGATTTTATTGGATCCCTTTAAGGTGAGAACGTTGTTGCTGCCTTGGAATTTAATAAGAGAGCTGTCAAACACATGGTATTGATTCCCTTCATTATCCTGTGCTGGTGTGGCTCCTTTAAGACTGTACCTTATATCCAAATCCTCAAGCCACAGGTTCATATTTCCGGTCGAAGGCGTATCTATATAGACATCCCAAAGCGGTTTGCTTTTATTCTGTTGTACAAGTTTGACGTTTTTTGCCTCTATATGCAGTGCCCCGGTATAATTCTCCGGAATCATCCATGCCCCGTCGGACTTGATTGTAAAATCGCTTGTAGCGGTTATAATATTTGTAGCTTGAACGGGCTGACCGTTAATATAAAGAGGCTCGCCATTGACATAAACAATCCCCGGTTCCAATACGCCCGTTGGAGTTGCTTTCGATGGACGGACTGCATGGCTTTCCAAGGGCTTTTCTGTTGTTTTGGTGTATGTGTAGGGATATTCCTCCTCGACTTCCTCATAGGTGGTGACGGTTTCGGTGTATTCCTCATCCACTTCCTCGTAAGTGGTAGTGGTTTCCGTATACGTCTCCGTGACCGTTTCGTACTCTGTAACGGTCTCGGTTTTGGTGTGTGTTACGGTTTCGCCCTCTCCCGATATCTGACGCCACCTTCCGTCCAACAGGATAATACCGTTATAGTCAGTCGTAGATGCCAATTCCTCGATTTCTGCCATGCGGGATGAAAATTCTTTTTGCAAAATTTTCCGATCCTCGTCTGAATTGTGGTCGTTGAGCGAGTTGATCGCCAACTCCTTCATCGTCCTCAACGAGTCAATGATTCCCTGAATTCCACCCTCCGCAGTTTTTACAAGGGAAATGCCTTTCTGCGAATTCTCGATATCCTGATCTAAGGAACGAATCATCACACGCATTTTTTCCGATATGGCATATTCGGCAGCATTCCCGCCTGCGCCGGTAAAACGCATGCCTGAAGATATCTTTTGCAAGCTCTTCGACAGCTTGTTATTGTTCTTATTCAGTTCTCCCAAGGCAAGACTTGATGTTGTATTATTCATTATCGTGATACTCAAGCGATTCACCCTCTTCCCAGCCCGATGGAATCATTTCGTTCAACACCACTCTGTAAAAGGTCAGGACAACCCTCACTTCATCCTAACACACCACATGATCCAAGTGGTGTTCTGTCAGAACAATTCCTGCATTTTGTCCAAAAAAATCCCACAAGCCGAAAAGCTTGTGGGATGTAGTCATACATCTGGTTTATCTCTTTTTATTTTGATAGAGAACCATGCCATCCTTGATCTCCTTCATCATTCTTCGTGGAGACTTCTTCCTGCCAAGGATTTTTGACAATGTATCGTCAACAGCATCGAAAACAGCCTCGGAAACCCGGTCAAACATGCTTTTCTGTGGCGGAAGGAACCGACGGTTCCCGCTCCCCCGCTTCATAAGACATCCCCTCCTTAACAAAGCTGCTATATAGAAGCCTTGCTGATAATCTCCCGACAAACCTCATCAACACTTTGCCCCGTCTCATAGAATTGATAAAGGAAAGCATCCGTTTCCAATGGGCCTTCGCCGTAATCAAACGTGTTGAACTCCCATTCCAGCACAAGCGAGGGATCTACGCCCATTTTTCGCAGTTCCGTAAATTGGCAGGCATGACGGCATTCATGCCTTGCAAATCCCCTCGCTACATTTTCCAATTCGTCTGCATCTATTTCCGCAGATGCATCTTCCTGCACGAATTCTTTATAAAACCGTAGCAACTTGTCAGGATACAGGAGAATAGCATCCACATCATCCTGCTCTTCCAGCAGGCATTCGCCGACCATTTCCTCAAAGAAATCTTTTCCCTTCTTGGCTGCTCGATGCTCCAAGTATGAACGGATAAAGCCAAAGCGAAGTAAAAACTCCGGTGCATCTAGCCGTTGGCGAAGTATGAATCGTTCCTTGACCACAACTTCCCTTGCGGCTTTTTCTGCTTCGCCGCCTATGATGCAGAGATAGCCATCGGGAAGTTCCTTGGCTGCTTCATCTTGGATCCAGCAAGTGATTTTGCTGATCAGGATTTTGTCGTCCATACATTTTCACCGAGCTTTTCTGCTCATGTTCTTTTACACACGGAAATTCAGTCGTTGCTATCATACTGCCGATAGAACTGCTCCTGCCTTGCCTGCTCCTCCGCAATCTCCTGCCGGGAAAAAAGCATCTCCTCCTCGCCGGGGAGTCTGGCAATCAGGCAGACGCGCACCTTGTCCCCAAGGGAGGAATCCGTAGAGGCATGGGCAATCATCTCCGCCTCCTCAGGAATGGACGCGCGAAGGCAGTCCAGAGCTTCTTGGATGTCCTGCGGCAGACCGTTTCCCATATCGGCGGAGGTTTCCACCAAAGCCAAGACACCGGCGGCATCCCCCATCCTTCCCTTCAGGAACGGGGATTGAAGGGCATTCTCCATCGCGTTGGCGGTGGCATGCTCCCCTGCTCCCTCTCCCATGCCGAAAAATAGGAAGTTCCCCGGATTGTACTGCTCCGGCGAGGACAACAGCTCCTTGGCATCCGTCCAGTTGGTCAAATCCTGCGGTGTGCTGTGCCATCCCTCGTCGGAGCACAAGTCGCGGATGGTTCTGGCGGCTTGCAGAATGGTTTGCTTGGCATCCGACAAGGCGGGATGGATGGCTTGCCCCGATGTTTCATGGGGAAGGGAAACCACGCTCCACGCGCATTGGTACATCTCACGAAACGCCATCCGATGCTGGCAGCGTGCATCCTCACCCTCCACGAAAAGGTGAGAAGGGATGGTGAGCAGTATACTGTAAACACGCGCCACGCTGGATGCCCTTGCCACCACCGAGGCCGCTTTCCATGATGTGCTGTCCCCCGTGGAGGCAATCATCAGCGATATATCCGCGCCCTGCACCTGACGACGAAGAGCAAAAAAATTTCTGCTGCCGCAGTAAAGGCTGGCTCCTAAACCGCTGGCTTTGCTGAGGATTTCCTCCGATTCATCCGCCAAAATTTTCTGCTCCTCCAGGTCGATCGGCACGACCACAAGCCTCACATCCGGCACACCCTGCATTTGCTCGCGCAGGAAATCAGCACATTCCATGCCTTCCTTTCCCAAGCCAAAGACATGGATGCGGGCAAGAGCCCCTGCGTCGTCGTCCTCTGCGCCCACGTTGCATTCATTTCGAAATCTCTCCCAAGGCCGCCCTTTCAGGTATCTCTTTTCCACCTCTGTGCAACGGAGCAGGAATTTCTGAATCTCCTCCGGCAACTCGCAAAAAACCTTTCGGCATTCCTCGAAGTATGCCTTGTACTCTCCCTGCGTGTAATACCAAGTATTATCCATCTCCGAGTGACTGGTGCCGAATGCTACGGCAATCTGCTCCATATCCGATTTCACAAGGGGCATCTTGAAACGAGCATCGCCACTCGGCCAGTCCTTTCTTTCCTCTCTCGCCTGAATCATATCAAAGACATTCGGCCCGATGTCTGTGAGCGTCACATATTCGGGCAGGGTGTCGGGGATTTCGATGGGCGGGATTCCTTCCCATGGATGTCGAAGATAATTCCTCCCGCATTCCACCACGCTCATGGCAAGCTGCCTTTCGGGGGAAAGAAACATCATTTCGTGGTCAGTATTGGTAGGCGGATTATCTTGTGAACTGCGCCATTGGGCAATAATTCCTTTGCCCGTATGGACGGCAAACCACCGGGTGTAGGTTCCATAGCCCTCCGCTTCCTCGCGTTGGGCAACATAAAAACCCATCTCCTTCAGACGGGCGAAGAACCACTCCGCATCGAGGTAGTGTGCCCAGTAGTCATCGGAAACCCGCTCCACCCGCATCTCCACATCATAACGCTCGATGGCTCCCAGCCTATTCAGTACTTCTTTTTCCCCTACCATCTCCAACACCCGGTAGTAACCACTTTCCTTTGCATCCTTGCTGAACCCGCGCTCCTCGACCAATATTTTGGGCATACGCTCCCCGCTTGGCGCAACATACTCCCGAAAACTCCTTGCAAATGGCTTCTGCTTTTTCCCGCCGCCAAAAGCATCTGCCAAAGCAGCTTCCTGTGTGTTCCGCCAGAAGCGATAAATCCCATTTACTTGAAACATGGAAAGCACCTCGCTTTCTTTATTGAGGAAAGAGCCGGCACATACATCAAACGACGGAGTTGCAGCAATCGGTTTTGATTATCCATCAACTGTTTCTTGCATTTCTTGAATGGCCGCTTCCGGCGAAGACAATCCGTACATCACCTTAATCAATGCATCGCCGTAACGGTCAACAGTAAGAAAATTGAGACAAATCATTGTCTCCACTTGATCATAAGTCGGCACGGTATCTCCACAATATAAGGTCGTATGAAATCTTATTTCGCCGTCTTCAAAATCCATCTCAAAACATCCGTGCAACATGCCATAGTTCGCTCTTGTTATGAATTCTGCCACAGCAGGCCGCGATGCTTCATCGGCTCCTATGGGAAGAATCGTGTACACAGAAAAACAATCATCTTCCACTACTACGACAATATCTGCTTGCCTCAACTTGCATTGCAGTCCTACTCCCGTTCGAATCACTCCGTTTTCGTCAATGGGATCATACGTCCACTCATCTTTTGCAAAGTAGTCCTCGATTGCATTTTTGATTTGTTCGGAATAATTCTCACTCATGTCGATATCCTCCAATTCTGAACAAGTATGATGATAAATTCACAACCTTTTGTCGATAGTTGCTTCACACCTAAGAATTTGCATCTGAATCAATGCTATGTTTTCTTGTGCCATTCAATTTCCGTTGGAAAATTGTCCATGCCTTGATAAAGCATAATCCAAAGATAATGATCGTCACAATATAATAAAACCAGCCAAACATCGTGAATATGCCGAATAACGGCCCGTAGGATTCGCCGATACTCGGCACGATCATCAAGACCCACCTATAAATAATCGTAGCGAAGAGCCAAAGCAACGTTACGATAAAGGCGGTAACGAGCGCATGAAGCAGGCGTGGCGTATAGGAACGCGGTGCCGATAGGTAAAATATCGTCAGATAAAAAATCAAAACGACAAAGGGAATGGCATAAATCAATAAATTCCAAGTGAACAGGAACATGGACGGTAAATTGAAATTAGAATCGAACCACTGCACGAGGATATTCCCAAACACTGTCAATCCAAGCGAAATGATAATGGCCATCACCAAGCCAACAGCGTAAAGAATGGATTTGATATGGATGAGAAGTTCAGAGCTACTGGTGATTCCACGGAATAAGGACGGCGTGCGGTTTCGCTCTCCGTAGGTTTTAGCGTCCGTCGCCCGAACCAAAATGGCCAGTCCTTTTTCAAAATTGTAGGCGGCGGCGAATAAACTTACCCACAGCCACAAATCGCTACGCTGGCCAACGATGCGCTGTATGTCGCTTTCCAATGTCGCGGCCATTCTTTCCGGAAAATAGGTACGTACCATCTCAACCACAAAATCCAAGTCTGCGGCTGTTGAAAATAGAACGACGTTGACCGAGAAAATGAGGAAGGGAATAAATCCCATAATAAAATAAAATGTGATGCCCGGAGAAATCCCCGAAACCTCATCCTTTCGCATGAACTTGCGGGTTTGGCAATAGAAGAAATGCAGGGTCAGGTATCGGTTGGAGATTCGCCTGAAACGAGTCATGAGTGCTTTACGCCAGTGCTGTTGCATCATTGTATCACTCCGTGCTAGGCAAAGATTTCTTCTTTTGGTTATATCTTTTTATTGGTCAAGCATTTTACCCTTGATGATGATATATATATGCTCATGCCAAACACTGCATTGAAACATACGAACTATATTTGTGTTTGGCACAAGTCAATTCCTTATTACGTCCTACACTACCATCTCCCCAATAAGATTCTCTGTACGTGACAGCAAATTTTTCAACTTTTCGTTTACATCTTTCGATTTATTTTTGCCGTCCGCAATCTGATGCAAAGATTCGTCAAAACCACGGAGAACGGGATCTACATTATCTGCCATCCATTGTTCTACACCTAAGACCATTTGCGTACCTACATCACGCGCCACTTTTCCAAATCCGCTTATTATTTGACTCCTCGCCTCGCGCTGTTTTGCTTCCTGTTCTTTTTGCTTTTGGTTTCCCGTATATATGGAATATATCGTCCAAGCCAGTCCTAAAACAGAGAGTGCACCGCCGATTTTTCCGGCATTTCCAGTAACAAATTTTGCAACTTGATTGGTCAGTGTTGGTGGCGCTGTAACAGTTGTTGTAAAGATGCTTTTGATGCCGTCTCCGACAACCGAGCCTGCTACTTTAGAGAGAGGTCCTACCTCTCCGGCCAGAAAGTATGTCGTTGCCCAATTTGCAAGAGTACCCGCGTTCTGCCCAAGCTCTGATGTCACGACCTGCGTCGCCTGCGCGGCAAAAGGCGCGGCAATGCCGCCGCCGAATTGAGCGGTCAGAGCACCAAGCGTTCCCAAAACTCCGGCGGGCGCGATTGCTCCTGCCGACAACTCCGAATGAATCCGTTCACCGATATTAGTGTTTACCTTTTGGACGAAACTGGAACTATTATACTCGTTGAGACTTTTATTAACATCTTTAAAAGTGGTTTTGATGCAATCGTTTATTTGTGCGGCAAAATCCTCTGCAGTTTGTTTGACGTTGTTGTTCGCGTCCTCAAGAATACGATTTCCTTCCTCTTGGCTTCCTGAATTTAATGCCCGGTCAGCGGCCTCTCGTCCCAATTTGTCAATCGCATTCATACATTGATTTGCAAGGTCACGCACCTCGTCCATACAGGTCGTTTTTCCGTCCAACAACAGTTGTTTCCGATGTTCTATGGTTGTCTCCAACCCTTCAATGTCAGTATCGCCTTCGCCAACGCTCATACTCACCGCTGAACGAAGAGCGTCTGCCATAGCATAGAGCGGTTTAGCTGCTTTTGCCATGAGCTTATGGCTTTCCACAAAGCGATTGAGATTTCCGACAAAAGCATCATGACCGCTCAATTTCAGCAGTTCTTCCTTTAGCTCAGCATCCTCTTCTTGAAGCCCTTCGAAATAAGAACTTGTATCAACAAAGGACAGGTACAAGTCTTTTGGCTTATAGGGTTCCGTAACCTTTGCCAAGTCCTCTTCAATGACTGCTTGTTGCTCCGGCACATTACCGAGTGCCGTGCGATCCATTTTGTTGACAACAAGCACCATATTGGCGGCACGTTTCTGGTCGATGGCAAGGGTGCGGAAATGGTCGCCCATACGCTGACTGAATCCTTCGTTGGTAATGACAAAAACGAGGAGAGCGGCATGGTTGATTTGCTCATAGGTAAGTTCATCATGATCGGGGCGAAGCTCGGTATGGATGCCCGGCGTATCTACAATCTCAAGACCGTTCCAAGGATAAGGAGCGGCAGTTTGGGTTGTGATTTTTGCACCGATAGCAACATCTTCTCCCGTCAGCATCTTAATAATGCTGGACTTTCCCGCACTGTACTGCCCAACAAAGACGAGTTTTAACACTTCCTCGTCGGAAAAGGTCATTGGCAGAATAGAATCGTCTATCTTGGCATCTTGAAATTCATGTCGAATCTCCTGCAAAAGTTGTGTTCCCTTCTGCATAAAATTGCTTAGCTGAAATTCTTCCATGGTAAACTCCTTTCATAAATATCACTATTTACGCTGTTTCGGCGACAATCGGTAATTTAGAAATCTGCTGTGCTAAAGCTAAACCTTTTGAATGGACTTTATTCTTAGGTTTAAGTACTGTAGTGGTTTTCGCATTCTCTTCTGAGCTAAGAGGGAGGCTTACTGAATCGGAGTCTGTACCTAAAACTATTCTTAACACATCTCTGTTTGGCAAAACATCGACCTGCTCACCTAAAAGAGATGATATCCCTTTGGTGTCACTGCTCCAATCGTTCGAAACAATCAAAAAGTTTTCGCCTGGAATCCGCGCCGACTCATAGATTTTTTTCATGGAAATACCCTTGTATTTTGTCGATTCTTCAAGTAATTTTAAGTTTAGACTACGGTAATTGACGCACAACGCCCTAGCCAATTCTCCTTGTGCTTTTCCGAGACGAATCAGCGAACACTTCATCTCTTCCAGAACTTCGGCGAAACCGTCTACGCCTTTTCCCAATATTTCATTGTTGAAAGTATCTATGACTTGTTTATGCATATTATCTACCATGGGATATGTTCCTTCGGTAAGATTTTGTCGTAATTTCGCTTTGGCTTCTTTGATTTTTTTCTCTTTGTCATCAAAAAGCAGGGAAAATAACGCGCTTCCAACACCAATGGCAATCCTTGCGCCCCAACCGATACCCGGCACAAACATCAATAGATTGGGAAGTACAACTGCGGCATACTTCGCCCACGGGGTCGTATCATCCACGTCTATGCCAAGGGTTGTCATTCCCCCGAACCTAAACTTCATTTCTTGTGCCAATTCATCGCTAAGTTCGTTCCGTTTGCGTTCACACTCCTTGGCAAGTCCTTCCAAAAGTTTTTGGCAACGCCCGGGTAAATCCATTTCATTTACGGTAATTTCCCAATCCCTGCCCGCATTTTCGTTTTCATAGTTATCTTCTGCAAATGTGGCAATCTTTCGGTCAATATCCACTATTAAATCTTCATAGAAACGATCCAGCTTTTTCTGCGACCGCTCCAAAAACTTCGCCCGCCAATCATAAAGTTGGTCGAGTTTGTCGTTATATGTGATAATCCCCAAAAAGGCCAAGGCACTGTGTTCATATATCTCATATATAACTCTCTGCATAGGTACGGCGGTGATATCTATAAAATTCTTCATACGGAGGAATTTGCCGTCCCTGCGTACTTTTTCCAAAATAAATTCTTCCACCTGTGGGAAATTGCTTGCGGCATATACTTCCGCATCGTTTGCGCGTTCGGGTTGCGCTTGATATGCTGCGTTGAGATGCGTATATACAAAGGGAATATCGCTCCAGTCCTGCTGATGCTTTTGGGCAAACTCCTTAAACTGTTCGCAAATGCTGTCGAGTCTCTCGGTGTCCGCCAGCTTTTTCTGTAGCCTGCTCATGTCAAGTTTTTTTGTTTTTATGTTGCTCATGTCAAATTTTATCTTAACATTGACAATCCCCAACACAGGTTTTCCTAATTGTTTTAAGCGGGCAAGACGTTCCGCTTCGTCTGGCTGTGGCGCATCGTCCATCAGCAGGAACAAAATCAAGTCTGCCGACTTTGCTGCCGCCATAGCGATTTTTTCATCTTCTGCTCCGCCAAAAGCACAACTTCCCGGCGTATCAGTGATTTTCATTCCCTGCCAGTAGTAGGAACGCACATCCTGTGTTGTACGTTGCTCACCCTTACCAATGGATTGACCGTTTCCGTGTGTCAAAATCTCCATGAGCGTAGACTTTCCCGTGTTAGTTCTTCCGTAAACGACAATAGAGAAATCTTTTTGGTTTTCATGAAGCATTTCAATATCACTCTGTATGCTATTCACATACGCTGAAAGGTTTTCCCATTCTTTCTCCTGTTTCTTCAAGATTTCTGCATTTTGAATACGTTCCATTTCATCCTGCTCCATATTCGTGGAGCGAAGACGCTGTTCCTCGTCCTTTAGCGTATTTTGAATTTCCTCATATTGGCTTTTTGCAAGCTGATAACCGCTCTCGGCATATTGACGACATTCTGCCAATTCTTTCTCAATAGAAGTGTTTTGCCGATTATCGGTAGAATTCCCTCCGAACAGTTTTATTTTGGGCAAAGCAGCGGCAACATTTTCCAATTTTTGAGACACAGTTCCGTTATCGGATTGAAAATACTGACGGACTGCCGATGAAACATTATCGGCGGTCTTGGAAATTGCGTCTTTTACTGACTCCTCCTGTTGGGCAACACCTTGGCTATTTCCGGAAGCCTCCAATGACTGCCCACACTCCGCACAGAATTTAGCCTTCTCGTGTAGAACCTTCGATCCGCAAAATGGACAAAATTTCATAACAAATACTTCCTTTCTCAAATCTCTCCACACCCGGATTCAATAAATTCTACGAGCCTAGAAACAGCCTCTTCACTATCGTATCCATCAGCGGAAATAATTATATCTGTATTGTAAGTCAAATTGATGGACATGAGCATTAGGATGCTTTTAGCATCTACAATTTTTCCTTTAGCTTTAATTTGTATCGTTGATTTATATCGGCTGGCTATTTGTACCAAACTACTTGCCGGACGTGCATGGATTCCTTGCTTGTTTCTAATACGAACCTTTGCCTCTGTATGTTTACTAGACGGAATGTTTTCCTCCATTTTCTTCTGATTGTTCAAATAGTTTACAGCATCTCTAACTGTGTGAATTTTCTCTGCCACCTCGTCGGGAATTTCCACGTTGAATTCTTCTTCGATTGCCATTGTCAGCTCCACACGATCGAGCGAATCAGCACCCAAGTCTCCACTAAAATCACTGTCGATATTTATGTCATCATACTTTACGCCGAGCTGTTCTACGATTATTTCGCACAGTTTGTTATATAGAGCCTTATACGACGCAGAACTTACTTGACGAACGGGAACGGTGGCATGGACTTGCAGATTTCTTTTTTGTTCCATCGCTTTAAGAAGTGATTTCCGCCCTTTTACGTTGTCCTTAGCGGCTGGGGAACGCAAAGTTTCATCAGCTTTATATTCTTTGACTGTCACATTGTCGGGATCTTTCTGTTGGTTGGTGTTAGCAGAAAGATCCTGCCCGCACTCCGCACAGAATTTTGCTTGTTCGTGAACGACCTTCGCCCCGCAAAACGGACAAAACTTCATCTCATATCACGCTCCTATATCGGCATCATGAAACCAATACTTTCTCTATAAATGTTGTAACCGCAAACAAAATCAGGCCTAATCCTGTACCTACTATAGTTCCGTTTATGCGAATGAAAATCAAATCCTCGTCAAATTTGTTCCATACCAAGCGATTTATATCTTCGTTCGTCTTTTTCTCTAAATTCTTTACTATAATCTCACTTGCCATATCGCGCCCTTCCATGCCGCCAAGCGTGGCAATCTCACGCAAAAATTTTTCCAAAGATTTTCTAAGTTCCTCATCTTTTCCCAAAAGGGAAACTATCAATATCAACTGTTCGCGTAATATCTCCGCTATATTGGAACGCAAAGCTTCTGCCGCTTTATTCTCTATGGAGCAACGAAAATCCTTTTGATTAAATTTATACCACACATAGGAAAATATTTCTTGCAAGGCATCTTCAAAAGGCGCATCGTCTAACAATTTTTTCCAAAATACGGCAACGGAATTGCAAAAATCCTTGTCATTCAACAGACTTTCCCCGTGTTCCGTGACAAGCTTTACTACGCTCTTTTGCAAAGACGAATCTTTCGTGCCGAGTTCACGAGCCATGCCCACTAACTGCTCTTGTGTACGCTCTGCTAATTCCTTTGTGTTCACTATGTCGTTGATTGTTGATTTACCGATAATCCATTCTGCTATACCCGCTAACCATCCCTTGTTTTCGTCCGATTGTTTTGCCAGCGCATCATATCCTGTTGCCAGTATTTGACGAAATTGCGGTTGGCACAGATAATTTTCCAACGATGGGGCTATCGTGCCGAAAAATTTTGAGCCGTTGCCGTCTCCTTTCAACCATGTCAGTCCGTGATAGATAAGTTTGCGAGGACTTCCCTCCTGCAGAGCATTTCTGAGCGCATCGGCTAAATCTCCTGTGTACTTGCCTTGGTGCGCCTCGCTAAACTTATCGCCGATTATGTTCAATAAAGCATATACGACGGACTGTTGTTGCTTTTCGTCACGAATAACGGCCGTTAATTTGTCCACTAAATTGGTTTTATGAATAGCGCGAAGCAAGACTTTTGTGGTGACAAGTTCTTCCTTCAAAAGCGTTACTGCCCCGGCTTGAAATTTTTCGCGTTGACTGGGAAGTAGTTCCGTCACACCTTTGATTTTCACGAGTCCCCAAAAGGGATGACGAAAAATAGCCGTGACGGCAAAGTAATCGGCAATCGCGCCAACCAAGGCGGCATCGGCCACAAAATGCAAGCCTTCAAACCAAGGGTTTTCGGGGTAGACAACCTCCAAACCCAATGATACGACAAAGATAATCGCTGCAATCAAAAGCAGCGTGTCGGCACTGCACCATTTTCCGTAAGTATCGACTTTTTCCATCAACCGAACACCCCCTTTACTCCTATGCTCAACAGATACAACAATGTGCCAACCACTGCGCCAATGACCGAACCGCTAATGCGAATGGCTTGCAGATTGTCGCCCGCTTTATCCTGTACCATATCTACGATATAACGGTCTCCCTTATCGACAATGGTGCGTCTGATCATATTGGGAAGTTCGTTGTAATTGTCCTCTACAAGCTCTGTCAGCTTTTTTTGAAAGTAGGCATTTATCGGCGTGGGATTTTTCTTTACTTGCTCCATGCCAACATCGAGCAAGGATTCGACGAGAGCAAAAAGTTCATTGCGACGCTGTGTGCAAAAGTGGTTCAGATTTGAGTAAATCCAATTTTCCAAGTCAGCTTGGTCTAAAAATTCGTTTTTCTTCCTTTGAAGTTCTTCCCAAAGTTCCCGGTTGTCGAGCAATTGACGAATTTTTTCCTTAACTGTCGCGTATGATGCAGATGGGGCTTCTATGGAGGACGTCAGTTGTTCATTTGCCCACTCATTCAAATAACCCAAAACGTCATCATCGCTTAGCCCATTTGTTGCCAAATGTCCGCCTAATCTTGCCAATCGCCTGTCAACCCTTGTTCCAAGGAATTTATCAATAAGCTCATGGACATCCTTTTTGAGAATTTCCTGAAACTCTGGCTCGTTGTATATGAATTTTGCAAGCTGCAAAATTGCCACATAAAATTTAACGGTTGTGTTGTTGTCCATAGCTTTTTGCAATAAAAGCGATAATTTATTTTGCAGAAACGAATGGTCCTTAAGGCACAGGCGTATGTGCGGTGTCAATTTGTTGACAACCGATTGCAAGTCCGTATCGTCCAATATTTTACCCAACGAAATTTTAAGAACATTGTTTACCTTGGCTCGTCCGTTTCGATTTTCCCAATACTCGACGATTAAAGCAACAATGTCACGGCGGGCAACTTCTTTCTTGACACTTTCCTTATCCAATACATCTTTGGTTGAAAAATCGACCATTGCTTCGATAAGTTTATCCCTTTTGGCGTACAGCAAATTGGAGTGAGCATCCAATGGAATTTCATGAAAAAGTGCCCTTATCGCAAACCAGTCGGCTATACCGCCTACCATGGCTGCACCAAAAGCACCGTGCAGCAGTCCGCCCCCCAAACCACTGTTGATAAAATATGTACCAATAAATCCGACAGTAGATACTCCCAAAATAATATCGGCTTTTCTTTCATTAGTCATAGATTTTACTCCACAAATAACAAATCAGTTCCTATGAAAAATCCTTACTGCGCCATTCATTGTCGAAAATTTTAGATTCGACAATGAATGGCTGAAAAACAGAATTTTATTTTCCTTTGTTGATATCCATATTGGATTCAGATACAGATTCCATTTTTGATCCAGATTCTACTTCTGCTTGCTCTGTTGTTTGTTCTTTCTGTTCTTGATACTTTTGACGGCTTTCCTCGGAGGGTTCTCCAAGCTCAAAGCAGAGCACTTTTTCATCTTCTAATTCCTTGCGGAAATCGTCGGTGATTCCGTCAAGTGGAAGCGGCTCTGTTTGTGCAGAAAGTTCGTGGAAACTTCCATCTTCATCCTCGAAGTAAAAATCGTAAGCGCAGTCATAATGAATCTCATCAGATAAAGCGATTCTAAATTCGCCTCCTATATATCGGCAATTTCTCGTTTCTTCTTCGCGAAGTATGAGCATATCCAGCATAGGAGCATAATTCTCCTGCAACTCCTCCAAACTTACGGAAAGTCCCACCTGTTTAAGTTCCTTGCGAAAATCTTGCAATTTATCTCCAACACGCCTGGCAATATTAGCAGCTTTATCCACAAAAGAGTCTGCCTCATCGTTGTTTTTACGATTGAACATCATAGAATATCTCTCCCTTCCGATTCATTCTTTGATCATCCGATCGTCATACCGATTTCTTCTTCTATCTCTTTGGTAATATCTACTTCATCCGTGGAAGCTGTCTGCCTCTTCTGCTCTAATTTTCGCCGTATAGCAGGAGGAAGCTCATCTTCTTTCAGCACACGTTTAGTTGTTTCTTCCATCCATTCCTGATGCCCGATTTTATGATATAATTTATGTTCGATCTGTGCATTAACAGCATCAACAACATCAGCCACCATGATAGCCGTATGCTCAAATTCAGGTCCAAACTCTTTCGCATACAACCTAATTAATTCTGATATTTTTGGCAAAAAAACATGCAACCATTCAAGAATATCATCCCAATAAGCAACAATAGCTGCACCGCCAAGAAGTCCGACTAATCCTACCGCTCCCAAATATACAAGTGGAATCATTTTCTATCCCCTCCGAATTTCTCTACCATACTTTTTCATCTTTTCACGGACATATTCATCCGATACAATACGACAGTTCCTTATCGCTCCCAAATCATTGACGTCATTAAGGTCCAAGCACTGACGTATCTGCACCGGAATCTCGCTGAAATCCTCCCCCGTTTCACTTTCTTTCTGCACTCTTTTCAGAGGAAATTCCTTCTTTTCGATATACTTTAATTTCTCCTTACCACCTCGATTCTTCAACTTGGAATCATTCAGCCTTGACAAATTTTGGGAGCTGTCCTTTGCATCTCGCATCAAGATTCCCCTCCCCTGATGCCATCTCCATGCTTTGCCATTTGTTCTTTGACGTAATCTTCGCTTACAATACGCCGCGTCACGGTTACTCCCTGATTGGCATTTTTGCTAGACAATATATTATTAACAGCATCGCAAAGCATTTCATGCTCCACAAGGTCAGACTTTTTCCTTGCCGCCGTAAACGCCGCCATCAATACAGCATTTGCTATATCACTACCAGAAAGTCCTTCATATTTTTGAGCCAAATCATCAATATCTGCATTGTTTGGCAAAGTTGGAAGCAAATAATTTTTCCACAATTTTTCTCGACATTCCAAATCGGGAAGCGTAAATTCAATATGTGTCGATATTCGTCTCATAAACGCAGGATCAAAATTTTCAATGAAATTCGTTGCGAAAATCACAAAATCCTGATAATCATTCATCAGCATAAGCATGACAGAGCGAGTTTGATTCACACTGACATCATGCGCACTCGACATATTCGTGACACGCTTCGAAAGAATGGCATCTGCTTCGTCAAAAAATAAAATGCTGTTCGTTTCCTTTGCAGTCTCAAATGCTTTTCTGATATTTTTGGGGGTTTCTCCCACGAATTTGGACTCGATATCGGCATAACTGACAACCAAAATCTTTCTCCTCAGATGTTTGGCTATGGCATGCGCTGCCATAGTCTTTCCCGTACCTGGTGCACCATAAAGATTGATTCCGATTTGTCTGTGCTGTTTATAAACCTGTTTAAGGCCCCATTCCTCAAACACTTTTTGAGCATTCAAACTGTATTCTGCCACATCCAGTATTTTATCCAAAACATTTTGCGGCAAAATGATCTCTTCAAAAGAGTATTTTGGTTCTTCCGGAAAGAAAAGGGGTGCCGTTGCTTTATTGGATTTGGATTCTTTCAAGTTTTCACCTTCTTTGTCATCCTTCCGCATTTTTTTCTTCGTCCATATTCCCATCTTTAAATTTTCACCAGAATCCGTGAAATACGATATACGTAATATGTCGTAGAGCCGCATCATATCA
>CALGGN010000423.1 GCA_937915915.1 uncultured Selenomonas sp.
CCGTTGCAGTACATTTCATTATTGGTCTCACCATAGCCGCCACCGCCCTCATTGAACACCCAACCAAAGCCTATGCAGTATATGTAGTCTCCGCTCGTCTGACCGTTGTAGGGTTCTGCCAGAGCAGGAGCTGTAGTGGTTGCAGGAGAGGTATTTGTTGTCAGCTGAACAGTTATGTCGACTGCGACGGTCTGCTCCGTTGTAGTAGAAGGGGCGGTGTTTCATCGAGTCCTTGCTCCGTAGCCGAACAGGTCACGACTGTCTTGATCTGGGTCTTGGTAGTGGTAACAGCCGTGGTTACCGCCGGAAGCACAGTTTTTTCTTCTTTCCTGATTCCATTGCAGGCTCCCGCCGCACACCGCACAGCTATGCAAACCGCTGCTGCGCTTATCGCCAGACCCATTCTTCTTTTCTTCGTCATAATGAAACCCTCCGTTCTTGTGGTTGTGGTGGTTCTTCGTACCACCAACAATACCACAGAGCGGAGGGATATGTCTATCAAGAAATCGGAGATTCTACTGTTTACACTAAAAATCTTTGTGGCATTCGTCATTCCGAACAAAAAGAACTCCCCGACAGACTTTCACATCTGTCAGGGGGAGCTCTTAAAAAGGAAACTAAATGAAAAGAATATTGCCGTTTCTGGGGCATAGATTGTCATGGAAGTGCCATAGATCAAGATTTGGGCTTCCGTCATTTTGACGAACACCTGATTTTTGATTCATTGACTTTTTGAAAATTATCCTGTATCATAATCATAGGGACGGGTGCGGAGCATTTGGAGCATCTTCCGACAGAGAGAAATACAAGTCGCATAGCTCCAATTCCTCACAAGAGTAAGGAAAATGACCGAGCCGACAGGCTCGGATATGCACACGCCCCACAGGGGCGAATTCTATCCCAGCAAGCACGGTATCTCGTAGGTACAAAAATGCAACCTCCGAGATACACAACTTGTTAGAGGGCTTCTGCCCCTAAGACCCCGAACTCAAAAAAAAGATAAAGAGAGGAAAACACAGAAATGAAAAAGAGAGAGAAGAAAACCTTGCAAAATGCCGTAACCATTTTATGAAAATCCGGCTAACTCAGCAAGAGTACGATTATATTATGATGAAGTATGAAAATAGCCGCTGTGATAATTTCAGCGACTTTGTAAGACGGTGTATCTTTGACGGCGTTATCTTACAGATCGACACGAACAAATTGCAGGATATGTACCGAAAGCTGAACGGCATCAACAACAATGTGAATCAGATGAAACTCAGAGTGACGAAAAACGATGATACCTACCTAAAGGATTTTCAGGAAATCGAGGAACAGATATACGCAATATGGAGAATTGATATGTTCATCAGACGCATTGCTGTTCATGTTCCGAGCAAGGAATCGTGAAACTGCACCGGACTTGTTTTTGAAATTGCTGCGCCCTGTACAAGAATTATTATAATTTCTCCGCAGGGCTGGACTCCGAAAGCATCATAGGATATAATATGGTTACTATGATTTTGGAGGTGTAGCGTATGTTAGCAATATCCGAATTGGCGATGCCGAGGACACGAAAGGTTATAACTGTATACAACGGCAAGCGTGAGGTCTGGACGGACTACGAAGAAGCAAAAGCGTATTTCCTTGAACTCATGATGACCGCCGAGGGTGAGGAGCATGACCGAGCAGAGTGCATTTATATTCAGCTCATGCACGGGTTGTCGGAGTGTTCGGACGAGGATGAATGATTACACAAAAGGCGAGTTGTCAAATTGACATCTCGCCTTTCTGTAAAAATATTACCCTATCACTTTTAGTTTCTTTGACATTAGAAGAACCATATATACCATAATTGTTATGAAACCAAAAATCATAAATATTTGAACTACGCTTATATGCACAGCCAAAGCTGAACAAATAAACGAGGCTATCGGCATTGAAAATTGCATCATCGAAGAAATGAATCCGCTTATTCGTCCCATCATATCTTTTGGAATGCTTTCCATCATACACCCACCAATAATAACATTCAGTATTCCACCGCCAAATCCTATAAAAAACATTGCAATGATACAAATACCTATTTTTAATATGATATTTTCGCATTGCGGTGATACAAACATCATAATCAAAGTAATTCCCATAATCACTCCGGCTATACCTGTTAATGTCGATCTTTTTATTGCCGTAATTTTGGGAACGATGAAAGCCCCTACGCTCATTCCGACAACCATACAGATTTTGATAACAGACAGCATTTCCGGTCCCATTTTCAGATAATCGGATACATAAGGAGTTTGAAATACAGACAATGGCATTATTCCAAAATTGATCAGCAATCCGATTAAAGCTAACACCTTTATTATGGAGTGGGAATTAAAAAAACGTACTCCCTCTTTAAATCCTGATACAATATCCGCCAGTTTCTTTCCGGTTGCTTTTAATACTTCATTATCATTTATTGAAAATATAAGAGCAGAAGAAATAAAGAAAGAAAGCATATCAATCATTAAAGCGCCAGTAGAGCTAATAACGCTTATAAGCCAACCAGCCAATAATAATCCTATTAGCTCTACAGCACGGGATAAAGAGTAATTAGCAGCTTTGCCAAGCGTGTAATACTCCTTATCAAGAATAATGGGAAGGAAAGCACTTGTGACCGGGGCCTCCCGGGGCATCGGCGCCGCCATCGCGGTATGCTTCGCCATCGTGCAGCTCGTGCCCGGTCTCGCGGCCATGGACGCCATGGGCAGCGAGGCGTTCCTGCTCCTGTCGCTGTGGTGCCTTCTGGGATTCGTGTTCTACTGGCGCACCGTCAACCACAGTACGCTGACGGAATACAGCGGCATGTCCGCCTCCGGCATCGTCCTCTTCTCCCTGCTCATCTATTCGTCCCTGATGTGGCTCCTGAAGCGCCTGATGCAGGAGGACAGCGTGGAAACGATCCGCGCCACCCTGCCCCGCGAGGGGCTGATCGTCCTGCTGATCGTGTTCGCGGGGCTGGTCATCATGCTGTACGTGCAGGATCTGGTCCGGAAAAAGCACGAGGAATCGGAACGGGACAAGATCCGCGCCGTGGAGAGCAGCCTGGCCAAAAGCCAGTTCCTTTTCAACATGTCCCACGACATCCGCACCCCGATGAACGCCATCGTGGGTTTCACGGATTTGGCGTCCGCGCATATCGACGACACGGATCAGGTGCGCGATTACCTGGGTAAGATCTCGGTTTCAAGCGAGCATTTGCTGTCGCTTATCAACAACGTGTTGGACATGAGCCGTATCGAGAGCGGCAAGCTGAACCTTGAATATGCGCCCGAAGACCTCTGTGCCATTTTTGAAGGCATACGCGAGCTTTTTTATGAGCAGATGAAGCAAAAGAACATGGATTTTTCTGTCCATGCTTCGCAGATACGCAACCGCTTTGTATGGTGCGACAAAAAAAATTTGAATCGCATCTTGCTCAATCTTTTGGGAAATGCCTTTAAATTTACCAAAGAACGGGGAGAGATAAGCGCTTCCATCTGGGAAATTGGCAGTGAAAACGGCTACGGATCGTACGAGATTCGCATTCGCGACAACGGCATAGGCATGTCGCAGGCATTTGCCGAAAAGATGTTTACGGCCTTTGAACGGGAGCGAACATCCACCGTGAGCGGCATAGAGGGTACGGGGCTTGGACTTTCGATAACAAAGAGCCTTGTTGACATGATGGGCGGCAGCATAGAAGTGCTGACGACGTTGGGCAGCGGAACGGAATTTATCATCCGCCTTAAATTCAAGCTTGCCGATGCTGCTGATATAAAGCAAGCTGACCCCAGCGAACATACGGAACACCAAAAAAATGCCGTAGCGTTTGGCGGTAAAAGACTGCTTTTGGTCGATGACAATGCCATCAACCTCGAAATAGCGCAGATTTTGCTGGAGCAGATGGGATTTGCGGTGGATACGGCAGAAAACGGCAAAATTGCCGTCGATAAGGTGGCTGCTTCTGCACCTGGACATTACGATGCCGTCTTGATGGATATTCAAATGCCGGTCATGGACGGATACGAGGCTGCCCATGCCATCAGGAATCTCGATGACAGAGCATTGGCATCCATCCCCATAATAGCCATGACCGCCAATGCTTTTGCCGAAGACGTGCGTGCAGCCGAAGAGGCGGGGATGCAGGGGCATATCGCCAAGCCCATAGACGTAGACGTCATGACTGCGACACTCTTGCATGTGCTGGATGGGCAAAAAGCATGAAGATCTTTGATAGGTCCGGTGCTTTTGCGCAAAAAAATGGCTGTGCGCTGCTATGCAGCTGCGCGTCTGTCATGCTGCCATAGCTGCCAGGCATTGAACATGTTTTGAAAGATGGAATAGGCCGTAAGGGTGATGAGCACGGCCATATCCAGGTATTGAAAGACGAGCCACATGCCAAAAAGCAGGTTTTTTTGCGCAAGGGCTTGGCCGGACGCTATGGGCATGGAAAAACGCCTGCCCGTGCGCCTGCCCGCGTAAAAAAGCAAAAGGCATACGCTCACGCCAGCTAAGGCAAGGATCGCTTCCAAAAGCCAGTTTTTTTGACCTGGAGCAAACAGAGAATCAAATGTGCTGCTGATGAGGATCAGGATCATGACCGCCCAAATGTAATAGGAAATCCAGCTCTTGCGAACAATGGCTGCGCTGACTGCGGGTGAGACCATGCGCACGCCCCAGGCAAGGAACAGCGGCAGCAGCAGGGTGGGCGTGACCTTGCAAAAGACCTGCAGCATAAAGGAAAGGTAGGTCAGATTTGCCCCATGCTGCGAAAATAAGGGGATGAGCAGGGGCGCGGTCAGGATGGTCGCCATGTTGCCCAAAAAAAGATAGCTGGTGAGAAAGCCAACGTTGCCGCCCAACATGCCTGTGATGGCTGGAGCCGCAGTGGCTGTGGGGATGAAAAAACACAGGCTGACGCTTTGAGCCAGTACCGGGCTTATTGGGGATAGGGCGATCCAGGCGGTGAGGCAGCCGACTGTCTGCATGGCCAGCAGGGCAATGTGCAGGCGGTGAAGAACTTCACCTTCGTGCGTTCCAACTTCCGGTTCCTGAAGAATTTTATGCGCTACTATGGCGTGGAGCAGGTCGATGGCGTGCTGGCCGACTTGGGGGTAAGTTCACACCATTTCGACGATGCCGCCCGTGGCTTCTCGTTCCGTTTCGACGCTCC
>CALGGN010000424.1 GCA_937915915.1 uncultured Selenomonas sp.
CAAAAAGAGGTTGCATCTGCAACCCCCCTAAAATGGCTTAATTGGAGCGGGCAATGGGAATCGAACCCACCTCCCGAGCTTGGGAAGCTCGTATTCTACCGATGAACTATGCCCGCATTGACTCATTTAGTCTATCACCATCTGAAGCAAAAAGCAAGCTTTTTCTTTTCTCTCGCCAAAAGTCCCCCAAAAATTTCCCTGAAATTTCCTTGCCGAATGTCCTTCCTTGAAAAATTTTCTTTTGTAAATTTTCTTTGCTTTTAAAATCGAAAGAAATCATAACTTAATAAATTCATACCAACACTGTTTACATTCAATAGTGAATTCAATAAGAAACCAAAAGGTGCTTTTTTGTTAGTAAAAAATCCTATTTCTTATCAAAAGCAATAACTTTTACTTTCTATAATTGATTCATTTTCATCTGTGATACATCTCCTAACCCCTTTTTCACTATTGCATTTTTGCTCAAAAGTGCTAAAATACAAGTGGAGCATATCCCATGCTCCACTCCTAGAGCCTTGCAGGCTGTATCGTGAAAACGACGCATACCTGCAGGGCTATATTTTATTTTGCCCCACGCCAACGGGTGCTAAGGCTTTGGATGCAGTCGAATTTTACAGCTTGCTCTCAACCAGACGGAACAGTTCCGAGCCTTCCGCCGCGCCCGTGAACTCTGTGATGGCAGCTTTCATGCCATGTTCCTTGATATAGGACTGGATCTCGACTGCCTCGGCATCTCCCTCGAAATCGAAGTGCAGCGCCGCTGCCATGACCGTTGCCAGCGCCTCCGGCTGCTTGCCGCGCTCCAAGAGCTGCGTCGCAGGGGATGTCAGGCGGTCTTTCGGGGAGAGCTTGCGCTTCGGGCCGCGGGCCACGCGGGTGACCTCATCGGAAAGATGGGGATTGCGGAAGCGGTTCTCCGTCGTCTCAATGTACTTCGCATGAACCTCTTTGTCAAAACCGTATTTCTCGACCAGCAGCGCGCCTGTCTCGGCCCAGACCTTGCGGGCCATTGCCACGACTTCCTCGTCCTTCATGGCACTGTAGATGTCCTTGATGCCCTTTTGGTAGGCAAGGTAGGCGATGGAAGCGTGTCCCGTGTTCACGGTGAACAGCTTGCGCTCGATATAGGCCTGCAGATTGTCCACATAGGTCAGGCCCTCAATGGCAGGCTTCTCGCCCACGATCTTCGTTGCGTCCACATCCCACTCCGCATATGGCTCCACCTGCACCAGAAGCTTTTCTTCATTCTGCTGCAGCGGCACGATGCGGTCCACCGCCGCATCTGGGAAGCCAATGCTGAGGCTCACCTTTTTCTTCGTGTCCTCATCCAGTGCCTCATAGACAAAATTCTTCAGCACGGTCGAGCCGCCCACCATGTTCTCGCAGGCGATGATGTTGAGGGGCGCGTCCGTCTTCGCCACGCGCCTCGTGAGACCCTTCGCGATATTCGGGGCAATGAACTTCAAAATGTTCGGCCCGATGGCGGTGGTCACGATATCCGCCTCTACGATGGCATCCAGCAAATCCTCCAGATGGGTATTGCTGTTGATGGCGGACACATGCTCCACCAGGATGCGCTTCGGCTGGTCGCCCACGATCTGGATATGATACTTCTTCAGCTCATTGATGTCATTGACCAGAGCTTCCGCCACGTCCACAAAGATGATCTCATAGCCGGACTTCGCCAGAAGCTGGCCAATGAAACCGCGCCCGATATTCCCCGCACCGAAATGTACTGCCTTTTTCATTTTCATTGCCTCCTAAACAATCACTTTGTGAAACGGGGAGAGATTCTCCCGAAATCTCTCCCGTTCCCATTCCTATTTTAAGGAAACGCTGATTAAATGAGCTTTTGTCATTGTCGAAGGATTTTTCTGTCAGGCAAGAAAGATGCCGTGAAGTCGTAGCAGAGCTACGTCGAACGGCATCTGACGCAGCATGACAGGAAAAGACTCGGCAAGGGTAAAAGGGAATTAATCAGTGTTCCTTAAATCATTACTCTGCCTTCGTAAAGACTTCGTAAAGCATATCGACGTCTTTCGTCGTGTAGAGCTTTTCAAGCTCCGCATCTCCGCACTCATCCATCGTAGTCGCGATATTCGCGAGGATGGCCAGATGGTCGTTGTCCTTGCCTGCGATGCCGACAACGAGGTAGGCGCGGTTCTCACCGAACTTGATGCCCTGCGGATACTGCAGCACGACGATACCGGACTTCTTCACATGTTCCTTCACGGCGTTTTCGCCATGGGGGATTGCGATGCCCTTGCCGATATAGGTGCTGATGTCCTTCTCACGGGCAATCATGCCCTCTACATACGGCGCATCGACATAGCCGCTCTTCACCAGCAGCTCGCCTGCCGCACGGATTGCCTCTTCCTTGCTGACGCTCGCCAGACCGAGCTTCACATTCTCCTTCAGGAGAACGCCCTCCTTGACCTGCTCGACCTCCACCGGCCCGCCGGCCGCTTCGACGCCTTTCAGTCGGGCGCTGATGATGTCATAGACATTGTTGTTGGTAAAGTCCTTGATCCAGATATGCTCTGCCTGCGGAGAATCCTCCATGGCGCGGGCCGCCAGTTTTTCCTGGGAAACTACGATCTGGGCATCCTTCGGAATGTTGCCGATGGCGAAATTCTTGACCGTGATATTCGTATAGCCGTCCTTATGGAGCTTCTTGCGGAGCGCCGCCGCGCCGAGGGCGCTGGAGCCCATGCCTGCATCGCATGCGTAAGCGATGAACTTCAGATCCTTGCCGCTGACCTTGACTTCACCGGCCTGGCCCTTGCTGGCAGCCTTCATGGCCTTCATGCTTGCCTGGGCATCTTCGAGGGAATCCTCGTCATCGGAATCCTTGGACATCTTGATGAGCGGGGAAGCGACGAGGAAAGAAACGATCGTGGCAACAATGACATCAGCGATATTCGCAAGGAACGCGCCTTTCGGCGTCATGGCGAGGATTGCAATGATGGAACCGGGGGAAGACGGTGCAATGAGACCGCCATCAAGCATATTCATCGTGAAGACACCGGACATGCCGCCTGCGATCACCGCGAGGACGAGCTGGGGCTTCATGAGGATATACGGGAAATAGATTTCATGGATACCGCCGAGGAAGTGGATGATTATAGCGCCCGGCGAGGAAGCCTTTGCCATGCCTTTGCCCACGAACCAGTATGCCAGCAGTACGCCAAGACCGGGACCGGGGTTCGCCTCGATGAGGAAGAACATGGACTTTCCGAACTCTTCAGCCTGCTGGATACCCAGCGGAGAGAATACACCATGGTTGATGGCGTTGTTGAGGAAGAGGATCTTCGCGGGCTCCACCAGAATGGACACAAAGGGCAGGAAGCCCAGGGCCACGATGCCCTCGACGCCCGAACGGAGCACATCGTTGATGGAAAGCACCACAGGGCCGACCACCATGTAGGACAGAATGGCGAGGATGCCGCCCAGGATACCTGCGGAGAAGTTGTTCACCAGCATCTCGAAGCCGCCCGGAATGGAATCCTGCACCGCATTGTCAAACTTCTTGATGCAGAAGCCACCCAAGGGCCCCATGATCATAGCTCCGAGGAACATCGGGATATCCGCGCCCGCGATGATACCGCTGGTCGCGATGGCGCCTACTACGCCGCCCCGATGCCCATAGACTGCTGCTCCACCAGTGAAGCCTAAGAGCAGCGGGATCAGCCATTTCGACATCGGGCCGCCCACCTGGGCGAGATATTCATTCGGCATCCAGCCGGTGGGGATGAAGAGGGCTGTCAGAAAGCCCCAAGCGATGAATGCGCCGATATTCGGCATGACCATGCCGCTGAGAAAGCGTCCGAATTTTTGCATTGCTTCCTGAGCGCCGCCCTGCTTTTGATTGCTCATTTTCGTAACCTCCATTTAGTATTCGTATTGTTTGTTCATATTCACCAATAATACCTTCGTACTGCACTTTCACAAGGTTCTTTATGGCCACTTAAGAGTTCCTCGTTTAAGTTGATTTGATTATACAATAGCAAAAGAGACAAAACAAGCAAAAGACCTTGCACCATGTCCACAAGTCCATAGGACAAAATTAAAGGTACGCGTCATTCGTGGCTCAGAGGGCTTCAAACGAGCATAAAGGAAACACTGATTAATTCAGCCGCCCATCTTGACGCATCTTGCATGTCCTCCCTGTGTCGACAAATCCTCGACATAGCACCACTATGACTGCGGTTTGTCTCCTTGGGAGGAACATGCAATCTACGCCAATCTGGACGACTTCATTTAATCAGCGTTTCCCTAGAAAAGCACATTCCTTGCCAATCCGAATGAAGTTTTGCGCTTCCTTAATCGCATATGCTTCCTTCTCATCATCAGCTATGAAGGAAAAGTCAGAATTCATTTCTTTCTCCGAAGCCGCTTGTATCAGCTTATATTCCGCATAGGATTCATCTTCTCTATCCACATTATCATAGACATAATTTTTGAACGCCATGGTAATATTGTCCACTGCTTCATAAAGTTCGTCATTTCCATCGAATTCTTCAAGCATTCCCAAGCATGTACAGCCATAGGCATAATTCCAGATAGCCTCTTCTACTTCATCGCTGAGGTGATGCCGTCCATATCTTCTCATTTCTGCAATGCTCCGTCATACATCAACTTTGTACGCTCATCGAACAACACCCACAAGATTTCGTCAAACGCTTTTGGGTGCTCCTTTTTGCCCCGCCTCCTCGCCTTATACTAAAAGCAGCTCAATGCCGCTCGTCATTCTCATCAAATGAAGATTCTATCTTCTTCAAAACTCTTGATTCTCCTAAATGGGCAATCTTATCTTCCCCAAACCTCACCTTGATTTTGTCAATCGCTGTGTAAAGGCGTTCCTTCTTTTGCTTGGTTTCCATCTCAAACAGCGAAATCTCGCTGGGTGCATCAAAACCGCTACAACTTACCCCCAGCAGACGTATGCCACTGCCGTTGGGAAGAGCAAATGCACGGAAGATGGCTTTTGCTTCCTTAAAGATGTCCTCATCGTAGCAAATCGCATCTGAAAGAGTTTTCTGGCGCGTGAAGGTAGAAAAGTCTCCCAGCCTTATCTTTATCTGCACAGTATGAGCATTCTTGCCACTGCGGCGCAGCCTCCAGCCTACCTGAGCGGACAGGTAAAGCAGATGATGCTCTGCCTCCTGCCTGGATTTCAAATCTTCCTCGAAGGTGGTTTCTTTGCCAATAGATTGTACCTCCCGTTCCGGCTCCACAGGACGGTCATCCCTGCCATTTGCCAGTTCCACCAGATGCTGCGCCAGCCTTTCCCCTACCTGCTTTTGCAATACATCCTTTCCAGCCTTGGCAATATCTCCTATGTACCTGTACCCAAAAGAAGCCAGCCTTGCTTCTGTCTTCTTGCCAACGCCCCAGATTCTCGATATGGGCAATGGCCAAAGAATGCGCGGAATGTCCTTCTGCCGAATGACAACAAGGCCATCCGGCTTTTCCAGATCTGATGCCAGCTTTGCCAGAAACTTATTGGGCGCAATCCCCACGGAAGCTATCAGCCTCGTTTCTTTCAGGATGGCTTGCTTCAACTTCATGCCATAGCCTCTTAGATTCCCTTGAACAAAACGATCCATCCCCGTGATATCTAGAAAACCTTCATCAATAGAAAGTGGCTCTACCAAAGGAGAGAACCTGCTCAGAATTTCAAAGATTTGTGCTGATACTGCCTTGTATTGATGGTAATTGCCCGTCAGAAATATGCCCTGCGGGCACTTCCGCTTTGCCAAAGCCATGGGCATGGCCGAATGTACGCCGTATTTTCTTGCCTCATATGATGCTGTTGACACCACGCCCCTAGAGGACAAGCCACCAACTATGACGGGCTTTCCGCGCAATTCCGGATGGTCCCTTTGCTCCACTGCTGCAAAAAAGCAGTCCATATCCATATGGAGGATAAGGCGTTCAGCCATTGTCATCCCTCGCAATCTTCATCAGATGAGTCTACTCTGCGCCAACCTTCCCGGCTCATTTCATCTTCAAGTCCAGCAACACCTTGTCTGTCTCCCACGGAGAGATAACCGTATACCCAATGCCAGCACCACACCTTTAAGCAGGTATGCCGCAACAGGTTTCTGTGACAGAATATTCTTGGCAGCCTGATCATATTGCGGATTTTTGAAACCCATCAGTTTTCCTGTTGGAGTTTGGTTACCTTGCATCAATCGCGACTCCTTCCTCTTGCTTGAATTATACCACAAACCCGTAGCTTCATAAAGTCCTAACAATCTTTCGTCCCATGCACATTTTGCACGCCTTGTTACGTCCCTCTGCCAGGTTGGCTCCTATATCTTTGAACGATTACCCCTATTATTGAACGATTGCTTAGGACTTTCGTTCAATAATAGAATAAGCCCAAGGGCTACCCACGGACTTAGTTTTTCAAATATGCTGCATAATAAGGCAAAATCTCACGCAGAAAATCTGCGTGATGCCCACCAGCCCTTATTTTATGCGGTTTCATGCGGCTACCGATTGTATCAATCTCGCAGTCAGTATGTCCAGGAACTTCTTCTCCCCGCCTGCCTCCGGGCTAAGCACTTCTACCATGTACCGCCCTCCTTCCCCTCGGCCAAGGCAAGATTACCCAGGAAAAACCGCATTTTTCAATACTGATCTCAATCCGTGATTTTTCCCGTCGGCTGCCTTTTAACTTCGCGTACTCGGCCTCAATTTCCCGCTTATGCTGTTTGAATAAGATATCGGCGTAGCGCAGGAAAATGAGCCCCAGTATGGGCTGGCCGTATTTATTCGCCGCCAGATGTGCCCCCGAGCGCAACACATCCGCCGCATGCCACAAGTCATCTTTGAGTTTTTTCAGTTCCAAATCTGTCATTCTATTTTCCTTTCAGCTTATCTGTATTCTACAGCTTTTCTCGTACGATTGCTTTATAATTCTACAACTAAGCCCTTCAATCCTGCATCACCGGCAATATCTCTCCAAGCCAATGAATCAGCTTTTGCTTCGCCTACGGCTTGCATTCGCTAAGTGTTCATAGTAAGCTTACCGGACACCTTCGGTGTCCACACGCCCTTACACGAAAT
>CALGGN010000425.1 GCA_937915915.1 uncultured Selenomonas sp.
CTGCCGCCGGTGGCCCGGATCTGACCGCCGATGTGGAAACGGAAGCCGAATGGAGCGAAGACATCCTGCGGGTCAACTATGGCGACGACATCCGGGAAAACCTCGTCAAGGCCATGATCAGCCAGCTGCTTCTTAACCAGATCCGGATTTGCGTCAGAGCGATCCATTTTGTTCATAGCCACCACGATCGGAACACGGGCGGCTTTGGCATGTGCGATCGCTTCCTTTGTCTGCGGCATGACACCATCATTGGCTGCCACCACCAGGATCACGATATCCGCACCCTGCGCACCGCGGGCCCGCATCGCACTGAAGGCCGCATGACCCGGTGTATCCAGGAAGGTGATCGTCCGGCCTTTGTGTTCGATCTGATAAGCGCCGATATGCTGCGTGATGCCGCCTGCCTCATGCGCAGAGACCGAAGTCTTGCGGATGACATCCAGGAGCGAGGTCTTTCCGTGATCGACATGGCCCATGACGGTCACAACCGGCGGACGAAGCTTCAGTGTCTTCGGATCGTCCTCGATTTCCGGGATTTCCGTGGGATCCACTTCCGGCGGCAGTTCCTCCGTTGTCACGCCGAATTCCGATGCAACCAGGGTCGCGGTATCGAAATCGATTTCCTGATTGATGCTGGCCATCACGCCCATCAAAAGCAATTTTTTGATGACTTCCGCAGCAGTGCAGCTCATCTTGCTCGCAAGATCCTTTACCGCAATGCTCTCGCCTACCTTGATGTGCTTCGGGCGCGCAATTTCCACCTTGGGCGCGGGCTGCGGCGCACGGTTCTTGCTGCCGCGCTTTGCGCTGCGATCCTTGCGGCCTCCGCGGGCATTCGCGCTCTCACTTCCATTGCGGCCCTCTCTGCGGCTGTCACGCTCCTCGTTCCGGTTCTTGCGGTCACGGCGATCCTTCCCGCTTCCGCCGTTTCGCCCGTCCTCACGATCTCCGTTTCCGTCGCGGTTCTTCCGGTCACGATTGCCTCGCGCACTGCCCGCAGCGCTTCCGGAAGCACTGCGGCTGCCGCTCCGTCCCTTTTCCTCGGCATTCTTGGACCGGTATTCGCGCTTTGCCGCAGCAGCCTTCTCTTCGGTCTCCGGCTGCGAAGATGCGGCAATTTCCCCGCCTGTCTGACGGTTTGCATCCGATACGGACGCAGCGCTTCCCTTCACGTCCGGTTCCTGCACCGGAGCAGCCGCTGCCTTCTCCTGCGCCGCAGCGCTTGCCTGAGCAGCCTCTTTTGCCTTTGCCTCGGCTTTTGCTTGCTGTGCCGCCCTTGCTGCCTGCTCCTCTTTTTCCTTCTGCTTTTGCGCTTCCCTCTCCTGCTGCCTTCTCTCGCTCCTCTGGCGTTCTTCCGGCTTCCTTCCATCGGCTACCGCATAATTCTGCGCAGCAGCCTTTGACGGTTTCTGGGCAGCTTTCCTGTTTCCGATCTCGGCCTTGATCTTCTCGTATTCCTCATCGCCTACACTGCTGAAGCCATTGGTCGCCTTGATCTGGTGCTTTTTCAGAAATTCCAGAATGACCTTTGTTTCCGTATTGAATTCTTTCGCTATTTCAAACACGCGTTTCGACATAGATTCACCCCCGCTTAATTTTTCCCTTCTTCAAACAGCCGCATCAGCGATTTGCTGAAGCCATCGTCCAGCAGTGCTGCTGCCGCCCGATATTCCTTGCCGAGACAAGCTCCCAGCTTTTCACGGGATAGTGCTGTTTGACAGGGAATCCCATATCTATCTGCCATCTCAAGATATTTTGCCCTTGAGCTATGTTCTGCATCCTCCGCAATGAGCATGAGCCTTGCCTGTCCGCTCTTCGCAGCCTGTTCCACCGCAAGGCCGCCGGATGCCACCAGCCGCGCCCGCTGGGCCATGCTCAGGATGTTCTGTATTTTCTGTTCCAATGCTTCAGCCATGCCCGCTCTCCCGGAACAGTTCCCGTTCCAAATCATCGTAAATGACAGGATCGATCTGCGCCTGAAAAGATTTTTCAAAGCGGCGCGCCTTCCTTGCCTGCTCAAAGCATTCCCGCTTCCTGCATAGGTATGCTCCGCGCCCCGATTTCTTTCCTGTCAGGTCTACGGAATATTCTCCCTCCGGACTCCGCACGATCCGGATCAGCTCCTTTTTCGGATGCATGGTCTGGCATCCGATGCACATGCGCTCCGGCATCTTTTTCTGGGCCAATTCACTCACTCTCCGTCGTAAAGGCTTCGTCGCTGGTGACTTCGACCTCGCTCATACTCTCGTCGAGGCTTTCGTCTGCCGCCTGGCTCTCGCTCTTGATATCGATTTTCCAGCCGGTCAGCTTTGCAGCCAGCCGCGCATTCTGTCCCTCCTTGCCGATGGCCAGGGAAAGCTGATAATCCGGGACCACCACGCGGGAAACCTTTTCTTCCTCATTGACAGCGACGGAAACGACCTTCGCAGGGCTCAGGGCGTTCGCGATAAATGTCGCGGAATCAGGATTCCACTTGATGATGTCGATTTTTTCCGTTCCCAGTTCATCCACCACGGCCTGCACGCGCGTACCCTTGGGTCCGACGCAAGCCCCCACGGGATCCACTTCCTCGACCTTGGAGCAGACGGCAATCTTGGAGCGCATGCCCGGCTCCCTTGCGACGGACTTGATCTCCACCGTGCCGTCCTGCAGTTCGGGCACCTGAAGCTCAAACAGGCGCTTCAGAAAGCCGGGATGGGTGCGGGAGACCAGGATCTGAGGCCCTTTGTTGGTCTTGCGAACCTCCACGATATACGAGCGGATGCGATCGCCATGACGATATTCCTCGCCGGGTATCTGCTCCGCAGGGGTGAGCACCGCTTCCGTCTTTCCCAGATCGATGAAGACATTACGGTTTTCCACGCGCTGCACCATGCCCTTGATGATGTCGCTTTCCTGGCTCATGAACTCCTCATAGATGATGCCCCGCTCTGCCTCACGCACGCGCTGCACCACCACCTGCTTCGCCGTCTGCGCCGCAATGCGCCCGAAATTCGCCGGAGTCACTTCCACGCGGATGGCATCGCCGATCTCATACTTCCCGTCGATCGCACGGGCATCTCCCAGGGATATCTGCGTAATATCATCTTCCGGTTCTTCCACGACTTCCTTGATGGCATATACATGATACGAGCCTTTTGCACGGTCCAAGGAAACTTCCACATTCTGCGCCGAGCCAAAATTGCGCTTATACGCGGAAATCAGCGCTGCTTCAATCGCATCAAACAAAATTTCCGGCGCAATTCCCTTTTCGCGCCCTAAATCCTTGAGCGCATCCAGAAAGCCCTCGGCATAATCGATTGCCTTGCTTTTTTTGCTAGCCAAAATCATATCCCCCTAAATTTCCTATACTCGCGTTCAGAGAAATTTACTAAAATGAGATTATTTCCGAACGCTCGATATGCAGAATCCGTAAACATTTGCCTTCGCTTCGCTTGGCAAATATCAACGGCTTCTAGTATAAAAGTCTATATGCAGTCTCACTTGAGAAACTTTATCCATCGGGATAGGCTCACGCCCTTCTATGCACAGCAGCTTGCCGTCACAGCCTGTCAACGTGCCCGTCAGAGCTTTTTCGCCGTTCAGCGGAGCATACAGCGTGACATCGACCTGCTTTCCCTGTTCCCGCAAAAAATCCCGTTCCTTGCGCAGCACGCGGTCCAGCCCCGGAGAAGAAACCTCCAGGATATAGCTGTCCGGGATCAGATTCTTCTGGTCCAACGCTTCGCCGATCCGCTCGCTCAAAGCCTGGCAGTCATCCAGCTCCACGCCCCCTGCCTTGTCAATGAACACGCGCAGGTACCAGTCCCGCTCGCGGACATATTCCACATCCACAAGCTCAATGCCCGGCATCTCCTGCAGGATCTCACCCGCAAGCTTCTCGACAGCCTCTTCGATCTGCTTCGCCATCTGTCCACCTCCATCGCTTTTCTCTCTTTGACAAGAGTAAAGAGTGGGCTCGCACCCACTCTTTAACATAAACATTCTATTAACATGATTATTATAGCACCGATGTCCCCATGTGTAAAGGCTGAATTTCGGAACTCCGTTCGCGCATACATTCGTGATGGAAAAATCCGTTCTGAACTTTGCGGCAAATGCCAAGACAGCTGTGAGTTAACGAGATTTTCCCTGCAGAAAGGAAGTAGAGCCACCATGGTGCTTTGCAATTTCACCGCAAAGCCGACTTCATGGCTCCTACATACTCCCCGACATATCGTGGCGCATCTTTCCCGTGCTTTGCCAGCAGTTTGATGATCGCCGAGCCCACGATCGCACCGTCGGAAATGCCTGCCATCTTCCTCGCCTGTTCGGGCGTCGATATCCCGAAGCCGATGGCGCAGGGGATGCTGGTGTTCTCCCTTACGACCTGCACAATGGAGGCAAGATCCGTCTTGATCTCACTGCGGACACCCGTCACGCCGAGGCTGGAAACAATGTACAAAAAGCCCTCCGCCTCTTTCGCAATCATGGCAATGCGGTTCTCGGACGTAGGCGCGATCAGCGATACCAAGTCCACTCCGTACTTCCTGCACAGAGGCTGGAATTCCTCCTTTTCCTCAAAAGGCAGATCGGGCAGGATCAGGCCATCCATGCCGATTTCCTGGCAGGTCGCGATAAAACGCTCCGCGCCATAGGAAAATACCACATTGGCATAGGTCATGAATACCATGGGAACCGTGACATCCCGGCGAAGTTCACGGACAAAATCAAAGATCAGATCCGTCGTGACATGCCCCTCCAAAGCACGGAGATTCGCTCCTTGGATGACGGGGCCCTCTGCCGTCGGGTCGGAGAACGGGATGCCGAGCTCAATGAGATCCGCCCCGTTCCGGACAGCAGCGCGCACGGCGGCGGCGGTTGTTTCCAAATCGGGATCCCCGCAGGTAATGAATGGAATGAACGCTTTTCCATGGGCAAATGCTTCTTTGATCCTACTCATGAATATCCTCCCCTCTGTACCGTGCAATGGCCGCGCAGTCCTTGTCGCCCCTGCCGGATATGGTGATGACGATGATCTTTTCCCTGCCCATTTCCGGCGCGAGCTTCATGGCGTGTGCCACGGCATGGGCAGACTCGATGGCCGGAATGATGCCCTCTGTTTTCGCAAGGTATTCAAAGGCGCGCACCGCTTCCTCATCCGTCACAGGCACATATTCCGCCCTGCCCGTGTCGTGCAGGTATGCATGCTCAGGCCCCACGCCCGGATAGTCCAGTCCTGCGGAAATCGAATAGACCGGCGCGATCTGCCCGTACTGATCCTGGCAGAAATAGGATTTCATGCCGTGGAAAATCCCCAGTCTCCCCGTTGCGATGGAAGCTGCCGTCTCAAAGGTATCAATGCCTTTTCCCGCGGCTTCGCAGCCAATCAGCCTGACCGTTTCTTCCTCGATGAAGTGATAGAAGCTCCCGATGGCATTGGATCCGCCTCCCACACACGCGATCACCGCATCGGGCAGCCTGCCCTCCTTTTCTAGCATCTGTTCCTTGATTTCCTTGGAAATGACCGCCTGAAAATCGCGCACGATCGTCGGGAACGGATGCGGGCCCATGACGGAGCCAAGGCAGTAGTGGGTGTCAGCAATCCTGGAGGTCCATTCGCGCATCGCCTCCGAAACCGCGTCCTTGAGCGTTGCCGTTCCTGTTTTCACAGGGATGACCTCAGCACCAAGAAGCCGCATGCGGTAGACGTTCAGCGCCTGCCGCTTCGTGTCCTCTTCGCCCATGAAGACCACGCATTCCATGCCCATGAGCGCTGCCGCGGTTGCCGTCGCCACCCCATGCTGCCCGGCTCCCGTTTCGGCAATCAGCCGCTTTTTTCCCATTTTTTTTGCCAGCAAGGCCTGCCCCAGCACATTGTTGATCTTGTGCGCACCAGTATGGTTGAGATCCTCGCGCTTCAAATAGATTTTCGCCCCGCCGAGGTCGCAGCTCATTTTTTTCGCATGATAAAGCCTTGACGGCCTGCCCGCATATTCATTGAGCAGCTCGGCCAATTCCGTGTTGAATGCCGGATCGCTCTTACAGCGCAAGTAGGCATCTTCCAGTTCAATCACGGCGTTCATCAGCGTTTCGGGAATGTATTGTCCGCCGTGGACTCCAAAACGTCCTCTCGAATTCGTCATCGTCCTTCGTCCTTTCTCTCAATGTCTACTCGGGCCGATTGCTGACTTCTATCAGCTTCTGAAGCGTCGCATATGCCTTGCCGGAATCAATGAGCTGCGCGGCGAGCGTGACTCCGTCTTCCATACTGTCCGCTTTTTTTCCGATATAAAGCGCCGCACCCGCATTCATGAGGACAGCATTCCGCTTGTGCCCCTTCTCTCCCCCAAGGATATCGAGCGTGATCTTGGCGTTCTCCTTTGGAGTGCCGCCCTTCAGGTCTTCCTTGCTGCAGCGCGTCATCCCGAAGTCCTCCGGCGTAATGATACGGGACTTGAACCATCCGTCACGGATTTCGCAGATTTTCGTCGGCGCGCTCATGGAAATCTCGTCCAGCTTGTCCTGCCCATAGACCACCATGCCCCGACGGACGCCAAGATTGACCAGCACCTGGGCCAGCGGCTCCACCAGATATTCATCATATACGCCCAAAAGCTGCATGGAAGGCTTCCCCGGATTCGTCAGCGGCCCCAGAATATTGAACACGGTACGGAACCCAAGCTCTCTCCGGATCGCACCCACGTATTTCATGGATGTATGGTATTTCTGGGCAAAGAAGAAGCACATGCCCACTTCCTTCAAAAGCTCCATGCATCGCGCGGGGCTCTGCTGGATATTGACGCCCAAAGCTTCCAGACAGTCAGCCGTCCCGCACTGTGAGGATGCCGCACGGTTCCCGTGCTTTGCCACCTTCATCCCCCCTGCTGCCGCCACCAGTGCCGAGGTCGTGGATATATTGAAGCTGTGTGCGTTATCTCCGCCGGTGCCCACGATCTCGAACAGTTCCATCCCGGTTTCCACTTGCGTTGCGTGCTCCCGCATCGCCGCCGCGCACCCTGCGATTTCGTCCGTTGTTTCCGCTCTCGCGCTCTTGGTGGACAGTGCTGCCAGAAAGGCGGAATTCTGTGTCGGTGTCGTCTCTCCGCTCATGATTTCATTCATGACGGCATATGCCTCATCAAAGGTGAGGTCTCCTTTATTGACGATCTTTACGATTGCTTCCTTGATCATGATGCATCTCTCCTTTAAAGATTTAAAGATTCCCCAGGAACTGTTCATAAATAAATTTTAGATTTGACTTGTCTAAATCTCCATAGGCGT
>CALGGN010000426.1 GCA_937915915.1 uncultured Selenomonas sp.
AACAATTCGCATTGCAGACGGGCGAAGTAGGGATCCCGCACTCCCAACGCCGATAAAATAAATTCTGCGCGGTCAAACAATGCCATTTCAGCGAACAATTCGCAACCTGCGCCACGATTCGATTGTCAGGCAAATCTTTTTTCACGCGACGAATCAATTTCGGCAAATTTCGCGTGTTAAAATGCGCGGGATTCCATTTTTTATTCTCGTCGGTATAAATTGCGGCGGCGTATAGTTCATTTTTATACAAAACGACCGCTGTATATCCGTAAAGCGGCAAAATCTGCGCGGACGACGACTTTTTGAACGCAGGCAAGTGTGTCCGAGTATATCCTTGTGGCAAAATCGCAGAAACTGCCAATCCGTCAAGCGAAATAAACTCTCCGCGCTTAAATCCGATTGCTTTTCGTTGCGGCAGGTACATTAAATCCGCCGATTCGGGCAATTTGATTAAATCTTCCGCCTTGAGTTTGAAAAATTGCTCGCCGACTCGTCCGACGCCTTCAAATTCCGGCACGTCGAAGATATTTCCGCGCTCATCTGCCACTAATGCATAAATTTTACTCATTATCATCACCTAAAAACTTTATCGCAATGTCCTCGCAATGCTCTATCGCCATTTTTAAAGGTAATTTCGCCTAGAATAAAATTTTTCCGATTCATTCAAAACATCGTCGTCCTTTATGACGGGATATGATGTCCTAATATTGGATTTTAACATAAATTTTTGGCTTGTAAAATGAAAAAAAAAACTCCGACTTTGCCGTCGAAGGGATTTTTTAGCTTGTAGAGATGAAATTTTTAACGAATAATCTTCGTGCCGTTCTCCGCGTCGAAATTCTTCCAAAACTGTTCGCGGGAAATCGTATTGCCGCTTTTGTCGGTGTAAATGTTGCCGTTGATTATGCCGCCGTTGTCTTTGTAGCCAGCGTAACCCATTTTGTGCAACATATCGCGAACGGGAGCCGAGTGAAATGCTTGTTCTTCCGTCAAAAGTCCGCGTTTGTAGAGTTCTTCGCCGTCTCCGTACGTTTCAAGCCTTGTGCCGCCCGCCACGTTGTCAAGTTCGTCGTCGCTAATGATTTCGTTCGCAAATTTCTTTTCGTCTGCCATTTTTATCAGCCTCCATTTTGTTTTCTGCCTATTATACGTCAAAAATCTGAGTTCGTTACAAGTTTAGCAGAAAAATTTTGCTTGTCAACGAAAATCAATCCAATTTGCGATTACAAAATATCCGAGCACAAATACAATCATCACGCAAAACTCCATAAAAAGCCCTCCGACACGCCGCCGAAGGGCTTTTTTTAGCTTATTTTGTTAATTTTTCTTTACGCTGTCTTGTTCAGCTATGCGAATGTCTTCTTTTAAATCTTGGTTGAAATTCAGCTCGTGGAAATTATTTTTCGTCGGGATATTCATGTTGAAAGCGTCGGTTTTATCGAATTGCGCCTCGCCTGTCGCCAAATTCAAGCCGAGAACGTGTCCCCCGAACTTTTTATCCGCCGTTATGAAGTGAAAATGCCAGCCGGTCGAGTTTAACGAACTCATATAATCGGGACAATACAATCCGACAATCGTTCCGTCGACATTTTCAAGCGTAATTTCTTTTTGCGTCTTCAAAGCCTCAACCAAAGTCGGATAAGGTTCTTTCGAGCCGCGTTCACTGCGAACTAAAATATTTTTGAACGTGCCACTAAGCTTAATCATGTAAAAACTGTTGGCGCCGTTTTCCTGCACCGCCCGGTTCAAAACTTTTTCGAGGGATGCTTTGTCGGCAATGTTCGAGAGTTTGACCGAAATATCCTTGTCAAAGAATGTTACATTGGAAAAAGGAATGATCTCCGTATCGGGTACGACCACCACCTTGCCGTCTCCCAACGCCTGATAAATCGTACCATCCAGAACGATCATCTCTCCGTTCAGCCCTTCAAACGTGCCGATTCCGGTATCACCCAGAGCGCGAAGCTGTCCGGCTGTCACTGTTCCGCCGAAATAACCCTGAGCCAAAGACTGCAGCAAGGCCACCTGGGCAATGCACTCCCTGTCAGCCGGAGCTGCCTTTCCCTGGGCTGCGCCCATTCCTACCCCAAGGGAAACAAAACCGGCCAGAGCAGCCGCCAAGACTTTCTTTTTCATCTGCATGTTCATTTTTTTCCTCCTTAGGAAGTTCAACCAATGCGTTACACTGATTCATTTCGCCATCAAATATGCTGATTCCTGCCTACAAGTAAAAAAGTTATGCACAGGAAATGGTTTTAGTGGTAAGGTTCGACGGGAAAAAGGAACCGTCAGAAGTATGGAAGGAATTGAAAATCTCGGATTCAGATGGTACGGAACGCACAAAAAAGCGCCGCACAAGCGACGCTCCAATCTCAATGGTGGGCAGGGATGGATTCGAACCATCGTAGCCGTAAGGCGACGGATTTACAGTCCGTTCCCTTTAACCACTCGGGCACCTACCCATGTTCCAACAAGAGTGAAGAACAGGCGTATTATATCTTATATCCCATAATCTGTCAATTACTTTCTGCGCATCCATTCCGGGATATCAATCACATTCTGCGGCTCCACCGGATTCTGCGCGGAAGGCTTGGCCTGCGCCGTATTCCCGATATCCAGCCCCAACGAGGGCGTCGCCGGCATCGCAGAATTCGGCGATGTCGTGATTCCCACGGTATTCGCCTCCTCATCGAACCGCGTCGCAATCACGGTAACGCTGACCGTATCGCCAAGGGACTCATCAATGGATGCGCCCCAGATAATCTCCGCATCCGGGTGAGCCGCCTCCTGGATCGTGGTGGATGCCTCGTAGACCTCCATCATGCTCAAGGAATCCGTTGCTCCCATGATATTGAGCAGGATGCCCCTTGCCCCCTGGATATCCGTTTCCAGAAGCGGAGACTCGATGGCCGCCTTGACGGCATCCACTGCCGCATTCTCGCCGGATGCCTCCCCAATGCCCATGAGCGCAGAACCCGCGTTGCTCATGATGGTCTTCACATCTGCAAAGTCCAGATTGATCAGCCCCGGAACGGCAATGAGATCCGAGATTCCCTTGACGCCTTGGCGCAGTACATCATCCGCAATGCTGAACGCCTTCGACATCGGAGTCTTCTTGTCCACGACCTGCAGCAGACGGTCGTTCGGGATCGTGATGATGGTATCCACATGCTGCTTCAGGTTCGCGATACCGGATTCCGCATTGCGGCGGCGCTTCGGTCCCTCAAAGGTGAACGGCCGCGTCACGACACCGACGGTCAAGGCGCCAATCTCTCTCGCGCACTCAGCCACCACAGGAGCCGCGCCTGTGCCGGTGCCGCCGCCCATGCCGGCAGTGATGAACACCATATCCGAACCGCGCAGAGCCTCCAGAATATCCTCCCTGCTCTCCTGTGCCGCCTGTTCGCCGATTTCGGGGCGCGCACCGGCGCCAAGGCCGCGCGTGAGCTTCTCCCCGATCTGCATGCGTTTCGGTGCCATCGCCGTCAGCAGTGCCTGCGCATCCGTATTGACCGCGATGAACTCCACGCCTTCCAATCCCAAGGAAATCATGCGGTTCACGGCATTGCTGCCGCCACCGCCGACCCCAATCACTTTGATTTTCGCAAACTGATCCAAGCCAATATCGTCTAATTCAAACACTATCATAGACCCCCATGACAACTATATTCCCTACACTCCCAGATGCACATTCCTTCAAAAAGGGACACAAATTACATATATCCTTGTACATTCTACCATCATTTTTCTTCAATTACCATAGCAACTTCAAATTTTTTTTCGAAAAGCCACGGAAAGATGGCTTTAAGCAGGGATATCACTTCTTTGCTTTTCCAGAATCCTTTGGAGGGACAAATTCCCCAATGCAGTTCCAAAGGATTCTGATTTCCTGTGATTTCCTACCATCGACCACCTGTTTTTTGTGAACGACTTATTTTCCCTTAAGCCATTGGGCAATTGCCTCATAATTGAAGTACAGTTTATCGGCCTCATTGCCAAAAGGATAGTCAACATTGACGGATTTTTCATCGCTGACAAATTGTCCGTCTGACATTCTGCCTATTTTGTTCCATCCTGACATATCTGCCACATGGCCATAGGCATCCAGGAACGACGCAACCGTACAATCACCGCCGCCCGGCTGTTCGCCGATAATTTTAGCCAGGCCGTCCGCTTGAGCGTAGAAAGGCAAGGCATTGGCGCACGAATAGGAAAAACCGCTGGTCAAGATGTAAAAATCGTATTGTCCGCCAAATCCGTCCCGGGCATCGAATTTTCCATCCAAATTCGTGTCCACATGGTACCACTCCGAGCAGTAGTTCTGGTTCAGCGTGTGGAAATAGGTGAGGTTTGCTTCCCCGTCAGGAGAGAGAAAGCCAAGAACAGCAGTCAAAGCTCCCACATGACCGCCGCCATTGTTTGACAGGTCAATGACTACTTTTTTGACCCGAGGCGCTTGTTTGATTTTTGCAAAGGCATCATAAAAGAGGGCAAATGTGCTGACATCGTAGAGGTTTTCATCAGGCAGATGATAGTAGAATGCGCTTTCTTGCCCGGTTTCCTCAAAGTTCTCGAAGTAAATGAAAGCCGTGTCCCCGATGATATCCACCCGGGAGGTGCCAAAATCCTTTGGCTTGAGTGCTTCCATATGTTCTTTAATTTTGGACAAACGACTAATGTCTTCACTCCTTTTCCTATCCGCCGCCAATTCCACTTGGATATTCTCGTCCTTCGTACCTCTGACCCTCATATATTCCTGAGCCTCTGCCAGCCAATGGTTGAAGGGCAAGCCGCTGTCATCACGAAAAACATAAGTCAGCAGGATAGGGTCGAGCTGCAGAGCCTTACAGGCAGTCTGATATTGCTCATAGCCGCCTGTCTCGCCGGCCGCAAAATCAACTCCCATATCCGCTACTTTGTAGCAGAGCTTTTGCAAGGCTTTCAGCATAGGCTCTACGCCACCATAAGCAGTTATGACTTTTGCCGTATTGATGTAAGAGCCGGTGTCAAATACGCCGTGGCCAAGTAGCACACTGTCATGACCACTGTCAAAGAGCTTATAAACCAAATTCAGAAAAGCTTCGGTATTTTTCTCGGCATCTGTAGACAATAGATCTTCCTTCAGACCGTTTGCTTCCAGATATTTGTCAAAGTTTTCTATGCCTTTCTCCTGTTTGTGGCCGTAGTAGAGGTCAAACAACAGGCAAGTGGTTCCATAAGCATAACGGGCATAGGCCGGAGGGATATTCTTCTCCTTGGAAAAACGACCTGAATAATAGTCTGTGGCATAGGGATTCAATTGGATATAGGGATTCAAATCATGTCCATAAATATACCCGATGGGCCGCTTGATGTCATAAAAGTTATCACCGTTGAAGGAAAGGTCATTTGCCCCCCGTGGCACAGCGAAGATATTCTGCAAGGCTGCAAAGGGCACGAGCATTTGTCCTTCATGCACCGTCATTTTTAATCCGTAAGACGAAAGATTTATGTCAAATCCCGTTGCCTCCGTTTCCGTGGAAGGATGCTTCCTGGAAATGGCTTGAGCGTTAAATTCATCGGGGAGCAAAATTCCGTTGGGTAAAGCTTTCTCGCCGTAAGAGCCAAAAAAAGCATCCCAGTCCCCACAACGAATAATGCCTTCATCTGCATCAAATTCCATGCTGATGCCATTGCGCGCGGCAGTGAGAAGGTTTCGCTCTCCATCCAAATGGAAGGAAATATCCTTGCCATACAAGAACGGCAGATATCTCTGCACGGAAACATAGGGGACATAATCTTCCCTTTCCACATGATATACCCGCATGGTATCATATTTATCCAGTCTGCTCCAGTAAATACGGGAATCAAAAGAATCGGCAACCGCTGCAGTTTCCCCCGGCACCGGTGCCCCGGTCATCAGCAGCCAGCCCGTCAGCAGACCGCAAAACCATTTTTTTGCTATCCGTTTCCTTTGCATATTCATACCTCCTCGCTCGTAACTCTCTCACTTATCTTAATCCTCAGCAATCACAAAAACTTATGCAGATTGTTAACTTTGCCAATGTAAGTCATTCATCACCACTCCCTCCGAAGCATCACTGATGCTGACAAATCCTTGTCATGGCTCCCCCTCTGCAAGCGTACCTCACCATCTAATTGCCAGCCGGGAGAAAATTCCGTATTGCCGGAGAGTGCCAAGATAAAATGTGTCTTGTCTTGACTATTTTGGAGTGTATAACGATTTGTCGCATCTCCCTCGTAGTGGAAAGACATATTCGGATCTGCTCCGGCAAAAGCATGTTTTACGCCCAAACGCATGCCATAGCTGCCTCTCGCCAGATACCGCCTGAACTCCACTCCCGTCTGCATGGCGAAATAGGTATTATGCTGTGCGCTTGTATGATGGTTGAAGCTTCCAGCTCCCGTTTCGCCGTAACCATTCTGGCGCAGATAGGAAAACTGCATCCCAACGTAGGGGCTGATATGCCAGATTTTCCCGTCCTCCGCATGGAGGTCGTATTTATACTCACCGCCCAATTCCCACAGATTACTGTTGTATTTTGCCGCTGCGGTATTTCCGAGGACACTTCGATTCAGGCGATTCCTTTGGTGACCGTAGTCAAGGTATATGTAGGCGTCTCTTGCCCCCTTATGATAGCCGCCGTAGAAACCAAAACGGGTATCATAGACATTTCCGTTGGCGGATTCTGCGCCGTAGCTCATAGCGTTATAGCTGACGAATGCGCCCAGCCGCCAATTCGGACTTATCAGTCTGTCATAGCCGCCGCTTATGCCTTGCCCGTGATAATTTGCACCACTTTTCATGTCTCCCCAGTGCTTGGTGAATTTTACCCAAACGTTGTGATCGACAGAAACGGGAAGTTCCATAGGGATGGTGATTTTGTTTTCCGATTCGTTATCGTCTGCAAATTGATTCGTCGGCATGGGGACTTCTACATTTGAAGTAGCAAAGGCCATGCTCAGGCGGTCGCTGATTACTTGCGCTGCTAGGGAATTTTGCTGTACAAGTGACATGATCTGAGGAGCATCGGCGGACGAGATTTCCGACAAAGCCTTTTTTGCTCCTGTTGCATCCAGATTATATAAGGTTCGCATTTCTTCACGGCGATTTGCATCAAGGTTCTTGTACATGGCATTCATTGCCCAATATGTTTCCTCCTGCCGTCCGTCCATAGCCCCCAAATTATTGGCGGCTACTGCCGTCGCCGTCAAGGTGTTACCCGTTGTTGCCCCATAGGTGCTTAACATACCCGTTGTTGCCAACGGCTTGTCAACCGTATTGGCAACATTTCCCGTGAGCGTCCTCGCCGTCACCACGGCGCGGCTATCGCCGGGGAGAGCATTACTCATAAGTACCGTACTTCCCGCTATGTCCGCCGTATCTTGCACCACAAAACGACTATTGCCGTTCGCCGTCACATGGGAAACGAGCGTTCCCGTGCTGACGAGATTTTGCATGGTGAGGTTGCCGCTACCCGTACTGTCTCCCGCTACGGCGATATTGCGGTTGTAGAGCGTGCCGCCGATTGTGCCGCGTCCAGCGATAGCGCCGCTGTCTATACTGTATGCGTCGCCCGCCACTGAGCCGTCAATGGAGAGTGTACCGCCCTTGGCCACGCTCGCCCCTTGATAGGTATTGTTGCCCGTTAGGGACAAACGCCCCGCGCCGGTTTTGATAAGACCGACGTGCAGACCTTCCATACCGCTTTCGTCCACGTTGCTGTTATACTCATCTACATATAGCGCGGTTAAAAGAGCGGCACCGGTTTCGGCGTTATCGTTGGAAAGCCAGTTGGTATCGTAATATTTGTAACGCTCCGCCAAATCCGCCTCTGCGCTGTCGGCGGCAATCTTGCCCACTTTGATTTCTTTGATGTCGTTCGACCATGTGGAATTGTAACCCTGCGTATCTATGGGGTACATGACAGTTTTGGTGCCGTCGGCGGAATAAACGTCGGTAACGTCGGTAGGCGCGAGCCGCCGCGCATTCAGCGCTCCCGGGCCGTTTACCGCTTTGCCGGCATCTACCACGCCTTGACCGACAAAGGCAGAAAGCGGCACATTGTAATAAGCGACAGGCGCCTCGTCAGTTTGTGGTGGTTTGCTAAAAATATCGACAATATAGGCATCAATATCGCTTTGTATTTGTTCGGCGGTGCGGATGTTGCCGTCAAAGTAAAATATATTGTATCTTGTCTTATCGCTATCTTGCTGAAACGTCACGAAGTAATCCTTATTCACCGTAATATTATTGTTGGCGGTGGACAGCAGCGTATCGCCAATCTCTTTGCCACTCATGTAGGGGAAGGCTTGCTGCACCAAACCGGCAACTCCTGTCACAAATGGTGCCGCCATACTGGTGCCGGACTCGGCAATGTAATTCTCCCCCGTGGCGGCAAAATTGGAATTGGTGGACATAATAAAGAAACCCGGTGCCGTCAAAGTGTATTCCTCAGCATATTTCGCCCCGTCGGAAAACACGGCCATTAGCCAATCTCCGTTTATGGTGCCGTCAGAGCGCCGCACCATGCCTTTAGAAAATGTTTTAATGTCTGTTACACAGTTGTTATTAAGCGCCGTGACATTTATCAAGTTCGTTTGCGCCGCATCGTATGACCACCCGGTAAATGCCTCAAGCGAGGGCGTATGATGGCCGGCATTGGCTGCCGAAAAAATAAGCAGTTTGCCGTGTTCGGCGGCATCTCCCATCGTTCGTAGATTGTTGTGCAAATCTTCGACCTTACTATACCCAGAATCCGTGAAATACGATATACGTAATATGTCGTAGAGCCGCATCATATCAG
>CALGGN010000427.1 GCA_937915915.1 uncultured Selenomonas sp.
TGATATGATGCGGCTCTACGACATATTACGTATATCGTATTTCACGGATTCTGGTAAAAGTTTAAGATTTTTTCTTTCATGACATCAAATCTCCATATAGGTATTAATGATAAAATTTACAGAAAATATATACAAATCCTACGCCATGTGCTAAAATATAGACGAAAATAGAACTTATATTCCAAAATGACAGAAGGAGGTGAAAAGATAAGCCATACTCCAGACATTGATGGAAGGAACAAACCACTTCTTCACAACTGAACTTATGCTATACTTAAAGGAAGGATCGGCACCATGGGCAAAATTGATACGGAAGCGAAATCCTACCTGTCCAACAATGAACGGTTCTGCGACGTCTTTAACTTCTGCATATATCACGGCAAGAGCGTTATCACCCCCGATGGCCTAAATGAGCTGGACACCACAGCACTTGCCATCCCATATGGAAACAAAGCCAGAAAGCATGTGCAAAAGCACCGCGACCTCCTGAAACTCTATGCTGCCAAGCAGGATAAAGGGGCCATCTACCTGATTCTCGGCTTGGAAATTGAAACAAAAATCCACTATGGGATGCCCGTTCGTGCCATGTTGTACGATGCAATGAGCTATACCCATCAAGTGCAGCTTATCACCGAACAACGCCGTGAGGTCAAGCCGAAGCAAACCTACCACGAGTTTCTCTCAGGTCTTGGAAAGGAAGATCGCCTAAAGCCCGTAATCACTATCGTGCTAAACCTCAGTGGCAAATCCTGGGACGGTTGCAAGAGCCTCCATGAACTACTGGCGGTAAAGGACGAGCAACTCCTGCAATTCATCCCTGACTACAGACTGAACCTCCTATCCCCGGATCTGCTGGATGAGCAGGACTTTGACAAGTTCCGCACCAGCCTTGGTGCTGCCATGCAGTTCATCAAGCACCAACATGATGACGACATGAATTGGATGCTGGATCAGAAGCGAATGGAATCTGTAGACAGAATCACCGCAGATTTTATTCAGACTGCTACGGGCGTTAATTTGCATTTGAAGGAAAATGATGAGGCTTATAAATATGTGCAAAGCATGGGACAACTCTATGAAGCAAGCAAAAGACGAGGGCATGGCTGAGGGTGAAGACAAACTCTCTCGGCTAATATCACACCTTTTGACGCTTGGAAAAACTGACGAAATCCTGTCAGCCACCAAGAATGCTGTAATTAGAAATCAGCTTTACGAGAAATACAGCATCAGCTGAACAGCCCTGCAGATGTGCGCAATATCGGTGCAAAGTTTCTTGTTGATGTTCTTTTGAAATTTATACGACACACCTTGACGGGGCAACGGCGCCCCGTCTTTTTTTCATGTATTAAAATCGCCTCCTGACAAATAAAAATTCAAATCCATCAATCGTCCCACACTTTCCACGGCGCCTGTCCGGATTTCCACAGCTTTTTCAATTTCTGATGGTCGCGCAGGGTGTCCATACACTGCCAGAAACCCTGATGCTTGAAGGCCATCAATTGCCCTTCATCAGCCACGCGCTCCAATGGCTCACGCTCAAAGACTGTCTCGTCTCCTTCGATGTAATCAAAGATTTCCGGCTGAAGCACCATAAAGCCGCCATTGATATAACCTACATCCTGCTTGCTCTTTTCCCGGAAGGATTTTATCTTCTCTCCTTCCAAGTCCAAAATACCAAATCGCCCTTCTGGCTTCACTGCCGTCATAGTACAGATTTTCCCGTGGCTCTTGTGGAATTCCAGCAGCTTATCAATAGGCACATCACAAACTCCATCACCATAGGTCAGCATAAATGCCTCGTTACCCACATAGGGAGCGATGCGCTTGATGCGTCCCCCGGTCATGGTGTTCAGCCCCGTATCCACCACCGTCACTTCCCAAGGCTCAGACTTATCCGTATGGATATCGCGACGATTTTCATCTCCCCGAAAATCAAAGGTAATATCACTGGTCTGCAGGAAGTAGTGGGCAAAGTAACTCTTGATATACTCCTGGCGATACCCGGCACAGATAATAAATTCATTGAAACCATAGTGAAGATAGGTCTTCATGATATGCCACAAGATTGGCTTTCCATCTATCTCAATCATAGGCTTGGGCCGGCTTTGTGACTCCTCGCTGATACGAGTGCCGAAACCACCGGCTAAGATGACTACTTTCATTTGATATCACCTCAATATTCAGCTTAAATCAAACGTATTTTGCATTTGCCATTTTTACGTTTGAAATATCTATCAAACGCAGGAGAAACAGGTTGAGATAGCCAATCATTTTTGCTCAAACATCCTGCCACATTATCTTCAGATTTTGTTATTTCCCCAATAAAAATTTTCACATCTTCAAGATATTTGTCTACGTTTTTTTCAATCTTTTCTAGTTCATTTCTTTCAATCCTCCAACAAGCTTCCAGCTCATTTATTTCCATATTCGTATAATCATCAATCATTTCACATAAATCTTCATCCAACTCCAAAAAGTTCTTCGCCGCCCTTGCAACCATCACACTCTTGACATACTCCAACACAGCTTTATATACGTCAAGTGCTCTTCCATCTGTATATAACAACCATGTCGTGCGCTCAATTTTTTTACAATTATATTTATACAATTCATCAAAGGCATTTTCCCAAATCTCATATTCTCCCGATTCTGCATTTTTAAGGTCAAAACACACAATAAAAAGTGACATTGCCATCATCCTTTCTTATACAAGTTAGCAATGAGTTCATTGCTTATCTATGCTTACTGGATAAGATTTCATTCCTCGACGCTAATCTTATTATGAACTCAGAACATTTCCATCAAATGTTCATAAATATATGAAAAAACCCTTCTTGACTTTTTCATTTGGATAGAAACAACACTTCATGATATGCCAAAGAATGTTTTTTATCAATCTAAATCATTGGATCGAGACGATTTTGAGTTTTCTCGCTGTTGCGGGTGCTGAAACCACCCGCCAAAATAACAACTTTCATCACTATTCACAACCCTACATAAGATATATATGCTAACAATGTTTACTTATCAGCATACGTACTTAATTTCATTTTCAAAGTTCTATTTTCTTTGGCTATTATATCCCCCCGTTTGGCCATACTTGATATTCTACGTATATACCAATCTTTTTTTGAACTCATTTTATTTAACAAAATGTCGTATATTGGCGTATCCTTGGCATATTTCCACCAAATTTTATACACTTCATTTTGTTCACGATTGATTATCCAAGAAGAATCATCTGGTAATGTATACTGCTCTACTTCATTGTCATCAAAAGTTAAATCCCATGGTTTTGCGTAGGACCTTGCTCCATTATAATGAATAATCTTAACTATATTTAAAAAATCAAATATATTAGTCAAATTATATTTTTCCTTAAGTATTTCCTTTCCTTTATTGGTACAAACATGTGCACATCTACAATTATATATAAACGTATCAACATATTCTGTTTGATCACAAAACATATAACTTATAATACCTTGATCTGCCAAGTATTTCCATTTTTTCTCATTAAACTCACGTAACACGGATTCATAGGTTTCAATAGTAATTTTCAATCTAAAAAGGTTTACATTGATAAGCAATACACCAGTATTTACCCATCCATTAAGTGTTTGATTAAGATTCTGTTTCAACTTATCTTTAGAAGAATTCATTTTTCTGTGGTCAATATGTGAACATGCAATTAAATAATTATCCCTAAATTCTGTGCAATAAAATTCATATAAATTCCCATTAATAATCGTGTCCATATCAAGATATAGGCACCTATCCACCTCCATAGGAAGTACATAGTGAACGAACATCTTTAAGTAAGCATTGTAAGTGAACTGTGTATTAAAGTGACATTTTTCAAGGATGTTTTTATAAGAACTCATATTGATAAAAGTTACATCCTGTCCATTTTTCGCTGCAAATTTTTGTATCAGTTCTTTTCTCTCAAAAGAAAGTTCCAAATACAACACATACGTATTTACACGAATCCCAGGATGATTTTTATATATAGAATTCAACAGTACAACTGCGTATTCTGAAAACTCTTCGCTACATTCCAATAAAATATTCATTCTATCCAATTGTTTCACCTCATTTTGATAATTAGATGGCAATTTATGGTCCCACGAAGATATGAACAGGGCAAGGTCTTCTCCCCTATAACCATGTTGCGACCAAGAAATCTCTATGTGAATTTTTTCTCCATCTGTCACCTGTTTGGTATAAACATACGGCTTGTCATGCCACTGTGGCTTCAATTGACAAAATACAACCTCCTTATTTACTGCAAAGCGGGTATAATCCACCCAAAGTGGAAGCCTATTCCCTTTGGGCGATTTTCTATCAACACCACGCAGACGAATCATCAATTCCCCTGATCCTTTGCATTCTGCAAAAAAAGCAAGATGCTTGTCGGTAAATTCTAAAACATACCCAATACCTGTTTCCGAGAACCATTTAGATTTAGGTTGAAAAATTTCGCACTGTTGTGCTGTCATCATTGTCAGTATTAAGTCGTTGCCAACACCTTTATTCTTGATATCTATGCGAGCAATATCTAGCCATCTCATCATTTTCTTATCCAACTCAAATCATCACCTTTTATATTTTAAACGAGCTAGAATTATCAACACTACCATTGACATTAGGGAGCATGCTTATCCACACCTGATCAAGCATCCCAATTTTCCCTCTCGGCACTTTCGCCTTTTTCACCAGAGCATCCCTGATTTCCCGAAAATACTTACCTGATGTAATCAGAATGTAGTCGTAAGCTATACTTTCCAAATCTTTAACATCAATCTTTGGAAAATCAACACTCTTTTTATGAGCATCCACGGTGCCTATAATCTTATATTTCTCTCCCAAGCCTACCGGAGTGTATTTTCTCATAATTCTTCCATAAGAACTTCCTAATCCATAGATAATTATTTTTGCTCCGTCAGGCAGGCTGAAGAAACTTTTAAATATACCAGTACTTCTACCGTCTGTATCTGTCAGGCTACACACATAATCAAACAGCTTCTTTATATTGTCATAAAATGTCAAATCATTCTTAAAGTGGAAGTTATCTGCAATATGGCAAAAGAATTCATAAACTTTCGTGCGCTTGGATATTTCTCCATATATAAAACGGAATTTAGCTAAAAGCATCTCAACAAACTTATCTTCAGGCGCAAAGCCATACTTGCGGTTTTCTTCATCCAAAAACTGAAGTAAATCTATCTCCTCCAACAGCAGATTTACCCACTCTCTTTCAGATAGGCCTTGTGGCACACGCCACCATGCAGCGAATACTTCATCCCTGTACCCATCCAAAGTAATCCCCATAGTCGTGCTAAGATTCTGCCTTATAAACATTGCTGCCATTTTATTCTGATTCTCCGCCTCTCCTCCAAAGAGACAGGCTGTCAGGTACTCATCATAGTTAACAATCCTATCAGGAGAAACACCCAATTCCTGCACAAGCTGCTGATATATAGCAAAATAATGTCGCTCGCTAGCTATCACTATATAATCATAAGAAAAGATTTTTAGCTCCAAGGGCGATAAAATAGGCACACCATCCTTCACATGCCCATGCTTTTCCTCAGCATTATCAGTGTATGCCAATATTCTTCCATGATCATATCTGTTCAACAGTTTGCCACAATAATCACAAATGTCCCCCACTCCAAAAATAATCAGATTGGTATCAGATTTTATCTGCAACTGCCTAAAAGGGGCAATTTCATCCTGGGCAGACTGCCACAGATCCTCTTTGATACGCTCACCTATGCCGCCATCCAGCACGGAAAAATATTCTCTGTTGATACGCTGAGTAAGTTTTCGAGCAGTTTCCTCATCCTGTACATGGTCACAGAATTCAACCATACCCTTGGCGTCATAGGCTTTCTCATATGTATCCAACAAGGCCTCAATAGGCGGAGACATGGGCTCTTTATAATCCTCATTATAAATATAAAGCACAGGACAACCTACGGCTCCCGCCTCAACCATGACTGCACTGCGGTCAATCATTATTGCATCAGCATTCATTAGAGAGGGACGGTAATCATCTGCCCAGTCTATGTACACATTCTCACACTGCCTAAGTTCCTTCAGCAAACGAATGGCCATGGTCCGCAGGTCAGACTTGATGGTTCTATCCGTATACTTAGGGTGTGGCAAGAAAATGAAGAATAAATCTTGATGTTCACGGATGTATGAAACAAACTTCAAAAATTCCTCCAATTTGGGAGTAGCCTGGAGCTTTTTTTCTCCTATGGGAAACACTTTAGGAAAATGAGATTTCCAAAGTATAACTTTCCTATCCCCTATTTTTTCCTGAATTTCGGTTGGCAAAGAAAATGCTTCCTTATGAGCAAAAGCATCAAAACGTGGCAACCCTATGGACCGTACGGCCTTGACATTTACACAATGCTTCTCATACTCATGTTTTATGGCCTCTGACATC
>CALGGN010000428.1 GCA_937915915.1 uncultured Selenomonas sp.
ATGATGCGGCTCTACGACATATTACGTATATCGTATTTCACGGATTCTGGATATATTCTTCTGAGCCATTATAATCTTATTATCAATTTTCTTTAACAATGAAAAGAAGAGATTACAATACTCAATAAATTCTTCCTCACTCAGTACACGTTTTATAGTTTCCTTAGATATCAAATGCCATTGCAAATCGTACATAACCAAGTACTGTACAAATAGCGGAGGATTTTCTTCTTCATCACAGGCCAGAACCTCACTGGAAAAATATTTCAAACTTGGAAGGTACCAGCTAGGATTTTTTTGATTGTTCTGTACCGCTGATGGTGCTCCCATACTACGTCTACGATACATATATTGTGCATCAGATACCACACCAAGATTTTTCTTCTTCTTAAGGATCTCTGTGCAAACCTTAGCATCTTCCATATTTGTCAGGCGTACATCAAAAGCATTATCCTTCAAGCATTCAGCCTTTGTAAAACCAGATGAAAGCGACAACTGAATGGCATCGTATTCTTTTGTTAAATCAATGACTCGTGTCCCTTTCTTGTATTTATAATTCAAAATATGTTGACCAGTCCTGGCATCAAAGAACTCCATGGGAATGGACACCAAATCCACCTTATCCCCATGTTTCTGAAAGAACGCCTTGACCTTGCTGAGGGTATTCCTGGAGAGCTTATCATCTGCATCCATGAAATTCACATACTTGCCCTGGATATGGGGAATCCCTGCATTCCTGGCTGCTGACACCCCGGCATTTTCCTGATGTATGGCCAAGATGTTTTCCGGGAAGCAAGCTGCAAAGCGGTCACAAATTTCTCCCGAGCCATCGGTGCTGCCATCATCCACCAGGATAAGCTGCACATGCTCCTCAAAGCCTATATCTTGGGACAGCAGGCTCAATACCGCTTCCTTCAAAAAAGGCTCCGCATTGTACACCGCCATGATGACGGTGAAGTCAAACTGCTTCTTCTCAAATTCCACTTTCATCTATTTCCTTCACTCACGATATTTTCATAGACTCGCTCTGAGTTGTTCCTGTCCCGAAAGGGGAAGAATCTCTCCACACGCCCCAGGTACTTTTCCTTCATCCTGCAATCCCTTGCAACATATTCCAAAATCCTGTCCACGGTGGCAGAAAGGGTTTCCTCCACCTCCCCAAGGCCCATTTCCCTGTAGTCAAAGTACCCTTCGCTGTAGGTGTGGCCACGAAAAAAATCCTGCCTGTCAAACTGTGCGTATATGACAGGCTTGCCAAGATAGGCAAAGTCAAAGGCAACGGAGGAATAATCCGTGACCATCAGGCTGCTTCTGGCGAATATTTCTTGGTAGTCGGTATCCGGCGGGCAGAAAATCACTCCCTCGCTGCGGTGAAATTTATCTATCATAGGCATGATGTTGGGATGGGGCATAAACTGCAAGATGTAGCCTTTTTCCCGCACTGCTCCCAGCAGTTTCTCATCATTCAGCAAGGCATTATAGAAGCGGTAGAAACTGCTGTCCTCGAACCCCATCCCATAGAGCCTGTTGCCTGTCTCCGTGTCATAGCCCACCCCAAGGGACTTTCGCCAGGTGGGCATAACGGTGATGATTTTCTCCGGCCTGTTTTCCAGATAGTCGTACCTGGGCAGCCCCGTGAGCTTCACCACATCCTTGCCATAACCGTAGTATTTCCCATACAGCACTGATTCGTATTCCTTGGGGGTGCTGGTGACGAACATCCCCAAGTCCCTGTGGGGCTTGCCCAGCCATTTGGAAATGTCATCCTTGGTGATGCCGTGCTGGAGGAAAATGAGCCTCTTTTTCTTCAATATGTCCCAGAAAAAGGCCCTGTCCGCCTCAAAGGGGTTCATGACGAAATCATCCCCTGCCGAGGAAATGATCTTGTCTGCCACCAGCTGCAGCAGCTTGTGGCGACGGGAGTGGTAGGGCAGAACTTTGCCGTATTTCTTTACCCTCCGGTAATCCCGGCTGTCCTTCCTCAGCACGAAAAAGCTGTGGGGGTGCCTGCCTGTTTCCCACAAATAGCGGAAAAAGGCTTCCCCGTTGTCATCTGCCTTGTTGATGCGGTCGGACACCAGCCAGATATCCTTAGGCAGGAGGCGCTTGGCCAGATGGTAGGCGCTTCTGTAAAGTATGGCCCTAACCGCATGTGGTCTGCCAGAATGCTTGAAGTCTTGCCATAGTTTAGCCTCCCTTCGGAGGAAATCCCAGGTGGAAGCCCTGCTGAGTTTCAGCACATTTCCTTCCGTTTCTGCCAGGAACGGCCCCAGGCGGGTGTAGGCATGGGGGAACACATCCACGATGGGGAAGAAAAGGCCGTGGTTCACCTTCCTCCTCTCTATCTTCAGGCCCTTGTAGAAGCTGTAGAGCCTGATTTCCAGATGGTCGTATTTCCCGGTATCTATCCTGCTGCTGAAGGTGATGGAGGGGAAAATGTCCTCTCCCAGGGCTTCGGCATTGTCCACCCTGTCCGGGGCGGAAATGTCCTTCTTGCATTCCAGCCACTCCTTGCCGTTGATCAGCAGGTAGGTGCCTATGTCCTCCAAGTCTTTTTCCTCTATCCCCACAAAGCCCGTGTAGCCCTCCAGGATGAGCTTTCCCCCTTCCAGCCGCATGAACTCCCACTTGGCGGCGCAGTCGGAGAAGCGGCCCAGCTGCAGGCCTCCGCAGGTAATGGCTACGTCCTCCCCCTCCGGGGTCAGAGTGGTTTCCATATGGTGCTTCTTTTTCAGGAGCATGGCCTTGTGGGAGGCCCAGATATTTTTCTGGGCAAGGATGATGTCATCATCTATTTTCTGAAGCATGGCGAACATGTCAGAAACGAACTTTTCTGCCCGCTCTTTGCCCAGGGCTGATTCGATGGTCTTGATGGACATTCTGAAATTCCACTGGAGCACATACATAACCGAGAATTGTATGAACTTGGGAATTTCTCCGTTTCTTTCCCTATGCTGCTCAAGGCTATAGGCGCAGAAATGTTCCAGCTGGGGAAAATACCAGGCTTCCTGCGCCACGCTTTGCTGGATAGCCGAGCCTCCCTGCTTGCGCTTGCGGTAGTAGTACCCGGCTTCGGATATAACGCCTAGCTTTTTCCTGCCCATAAGAATCTTCAAGGCTTCTTTGGCATCCTCGCCATATTTCAAGCGAATGTCAAAGCTGACTTTATCCTTCACTCGTTCCCACAGCACAAAAGAAGAACTTAGCGAGAGCTGTATGCAGTCCGGCTCCTCTATGAGGTCTATGACCCGGGTGCCCTTGGCATACTTGTAGTTCAGGATATGCTCCCCTTTGGTTCCCTCGAAAAAGTGCATGGGGATGGATACGAGATCCGTCTCTTGGCCATGTTCCCTGAAGAACTTGTCCACCAAAGACAATGTATTGGCCGAGAGCTTGTCATCGCTGTCCAGGAAGTTCACGATCTCCCCTGCCACATAGGGCAGGGCTGCATTCCGGGCGGCGGCGGCTCCGGCGTTCTCTTGATGGATTACCATGATGTTTTCTGGGTATTTAGCGGCCCAGATGTCACAGATGGTGCCGGAATTGTCCTTTGAGCCATCATCCACCAGGATTACCTGGACATGTTCTTTGAAGCCTATGTCCTGGACAAGGAGGCTTTCCAATGTCTCATTCAGGTAGGGGCCGGTGTTGTAGACTGCTGTGATGATGGTGAATCTGTAGTGCAACGGGGTTGCCTCCTTTCCGTGAAATTGCCTTCCCCTATGGGGAAGGCTTTTGGTTAGCCCCACTATCAGCATAAACTTGGAAAATAGTAATTCTCATAAAAGTCTTTTTGCAGGTAGTGCGCCCCGTCCCAGCGGATTTTGGCTTCGCTTATGCCCAGTTTTTTCAGGTCTTCCCTGATGCTGTCCGCCAGGGTTCTGTCCTGTACCGACAGCAGGATGGCATCGTAGTCAAGGTTTTTGAGGTCTGCGGGGTAAATTACCTCTGTGCCGGGGAGCTTGGCCCGGGGGCCGTCCCTGTCCACCACGCCCGCGAGCTCCACATAGCCAAACTCCTGCATCTGGCGGACAAAATCCCTGCCCACATTGCCGGCGCCGTAGATGGCCACCCGTTCCCCCCGCCTGAACAGGTGCCAGGGGAAAAGGTAGGAGGAATGGGCGCGGGCATGTATATGGGCGCAGAACTTCATCATCCTGAAGAATGCGGCCTCCCAGTGGGAGAACTTCTCTGCTCCTGCCTGCTCTTCTCGGGGCAGGGAAACAAAGCGCCTACACACATCTTGCATAAACCTGGCCAGATAGTCACCCAGCCAGGGCGCTTCTTCCACCCTGTCTACGGTCTCCTGCAGCAGCACCACCGCTTTCATACGCTCCCTGAAGGCCTCTATGTTATCCGGCCTGGTGGTCAGGGAGTCTTGCCTCACACTCCGAAGGTAAAGCCGCTGACCCGTGTGCTCCGACCTGCCTGCTCCCAGGAAAGCTCTCAGGCAGAATACCTCGTCCTCGGAATGGAAGAGAGCCGGGAAGCGCAGGCCTTGTTTTTCCACATACGACCTTCTCAGGCACAAGAGCCAGGCACTGCCTAAAAAGGCTTCCCCCTTCACAAGTTCATGGAGCAATTCTCTGCCCGTAGGGAATATGCCCGCCGACTGCCGTTCTTTGTAGCGCTGCTCCTCCCGGTAGCGGCTCCTTTTCAGCTCCTCATCGGCAAACTGCACCCTGGTCCTGAAATTGAGGAGGTCAAGTCTCCCCTCTTCCATCTTCGAGGCCAGGTATTTCAGCGCCCCTGCCTCAGGCAGGCTGTCATCGCTGTCCACGAAAAGGATGTACCGTCCCTGCGCCTGAGCCAAGGCAATATTCCTGGCCATCCCCGGGCCGCCCCCCGGCGAAAACAGCAGCTTGATGCCCGAATCTTTAGATTCATACGACTTCACAATTGCCACGCTGCCATCCGTGGAGCCATCATCCACGCAAAGTATTTCCCTCCCTCCAGAAGGAAAATCTTGTGCCAGAAGACTGTCCAGGCAGAAGGGTAGATATTTTTGGGTATTCTTGAAAGGAATTCCCATGCCTCTGACGAGGCGCCACGATAAATGAAACAAGGCTGTACCAAGATGCCATAATTTCGTGGTATAATGGGATTATACGGCTGAGGTTGCTCATTGTTTGGGCCGATAGCCCGGTAAGGAATTTGACCTGGGCTCTCTCATTTGCACCACCACCTGTCCAGCCGCTAGGCAGAAGGACGCACAGTAAAATAATAACGAGAGAGAGCCGTGCCGTAATCTTTTGCTGGAGGTGTATCAAATGGCAAACGCAACAGAATGGGAAAAGATTTACGGCATATGCTGTGGTATCGATGTGCACAAGAAGCTCCTGGTCGCCTGCTTGAACCGTGGCAACGAGCAGGAAGTCAAGGAATTCGGCGCATCCACCAGAGAAATTTTGGAACTCGTGGACTGGCTCATGAAGAACGACTGTGAAATCGTGGCCATGGAAAGCACGGGATCCTACTGGAAGCCATTGTACAACATCTTGGAAGCCCACAAACTGCCGGCCATCGTGGTGAATGCGCAGCACATGAAGGCCGTGCCAGGGCGCAAGACGGATGTGAACGATGCCCAGTGGATTGCCAAGCTGTTGCAGCACGGCCTCCTACGGGCGAGCTTCATCCCGGACAAGGCGCAAAGAGAACTTCGCGAACTTGTGGGATACCGCAAAGGCCTCGTGGAAGACATGACGCGGGAATTGAACCGCCTCCAGAAAATGCTGGAAGGCGCGAACATCAAGCTCTCCGGGACTGTTTCGGATATCGCTGGAAAAAGTGCCATGAACCTTCTGGAAGAAGTCCTCAACGGGACGGCCATGGACAAGGCTGCCATTGCCCGCATGCGGAAGGAAAAGAAAGTGTCCTCCCGGCTGAAAGCTACGGACGAGCAGCTGGCCGACGATCTGACTGGTTTTCTCACGCCCTTGCAGACAATGATGATCCGCGAGGTTCTGTCCCACATCAAGGAACTGGCCGAGCACATACGCCGTCTGGAAGACGAGATCGACCGACACATGGACGATGGGCAGAAGCAGGCTGCAAAAAAGCTTGAGGCGGTGACCGGGATCGGAGAGAACAGTGCGAAAGCCATCATCTCCGTCATCGGCATCATCAGCGCGATTGTGGTGGTGATCCTGGCCTTGGTGGGCTCTTGCGTCGCGAAGGGGCTGAACAAGGCCGAAGACGACAACGCGGATCAAAAACCCGCCCAGACCGTCCAGCCGGGTACTGCCGAAGGGTCTGGCGAGGGTGCGGCGGAGGCAGACATCTGCCGTATCATCATCAACAACGGGGCTGCAGCGGCCAACACCGATTCTGCGGTGAATGCCATCCATGTGTATGATCCTACCACCGAGGATATGGATGACTTCGTCTCGGGGGCAGAGGTGCCGAAGGGCACGCACATCACCGTGTTCGCTTAGATCGGAAGAGCACACGTCTGAACTC
>CALGGN010000429.1 GCA_937915915.1 uncultured Selenomonas sp.
TATGAACAGCTCCTAACTACTCAGAAATCACATTCCCGCAGATATCTGGCCACCGCGTCCTGCCAGTCGGGCAGCGGCGCGAAACCGTTCTCGGCCAGCTTGCTCTTGTCCAGCCTGCTGTTGAAGGGCCTGGCTGCCTTTGAAAGTCCGTACTGCGCAGTGGTCACTTTTGTCAGTTTCAGATTTTCCGGCAGATACTCCTCATAGCCCTTCCCTGCTGCCTGCCTGAATATTTCCTTCGAAAAATCAAACCAGCTGATATATCCCGTTTTGGTCCCTTCCGGCGTGAATTCTCCCCCGCTTTCATCCAGCTCGGCATTGGTCGCGTGATAGTATCCGTACTGATCTGTGAGGATCATATCCACCAGCAGCCTGGCCAGATCATACGTATAGGTGGGCGTACCGATCTGGTCGTTCACCACGCGGACAGTGTCATGCGTCTTCCCGACATTCAGCATGGTCTTGATGAAATTGCTGCCGTTCACTCCAAAGACCCAGGCTATGCGGACGATAAAATACCTGTCGGTCGCTCCGGCCACGGCCAGCTCGCCTTCGAGCTTCGTCTGTCCGTAGTAATTCAGAGGGGCGTAATCCCGGCAGTCCGGCTGCCAGGGCTCGGTGCCCTGACCGTCGAACACGTAATCCGTGCTGATGTACATGATCTTCGCGCCGCAGGCCGCGGCCGCTTCAGCCATGTTCCTCGTGCCGTCGACGTTTATCTTTTTTACTTTCGGACGGTTCTCTTCATCCTCGGCGGGGTCCACCGCGGTCCATGCCGCGCAGTGGATGACGGCGTCAGGCTTTATCCTGGCGATCGTGCGCTTCACGGCCTCTTCGTCAGTGATGTCCAGGGCCTCATAGGGCATGGAGCAGACGGCGGTACCGTCCTGAACGCCCGAGTATTCGGGCCTGATGTCGCTTCCGATGCCTTCGTGGCCGCGCGAGCTCAGCTCGTTCATCACGTCATGGCCGAGCTGTCCGCCGACCCCTGTCACAAATACCTTCATAGGCACTTCTCCTCAGCGGTTTCCATACATCTTGTCATAATAGTTTTGGTACTCGCCGCTGATGATATTTTCCCACCAATCTTTGTGCTCCAGATACCATTGAATGGTCTGCTTGATGCCGTCCTCGAATTTTGTCTCAGGCTCCCAGCCAAGATCGTTCCTGATCTTCGTGGGATCGATGGCATAGCGGCGGTCGTGTCCCTTGCGATCCTCCACGTGCTCAATGAGGCTCTCGGGCTTTCCCAGCTCCTTCAGGATAATCTTTACCACATCAATGTTGCGGCGCTCGTTGTGCCCGCCGATGTTATAGACCTCGCCGGCTTTCCCCTTGGTGAGCACAAGGTTGATTGCCGAGCAGTGATCTTTTACATAGAGCCAGTCGCGCACGTTCTCTCCCTTTCCGTAGACCGGAAGCTTCTTGTCATGGAGTGCATTGATGATCATGAGGGGGATGAGCTTTTCCGGGAAGTGGAACGGTCCGTAGTTGTTCGAGCAGCGGGAGATGGTCACGGGAATCTTGTAGGTGCGGCTGTAAGCCTGCACCAAGAGATCCGCCGATGCCTTTGAGGCAGAGTAGGGGCTGGAGGTGTGAAGGGGCGTTGTCTCCGTGAAGAAGAGATCGGGACGATCCAGGGGGAGATCCCCGTAGACTTCATCCGTCGAGACCTGATGGTATCGGTCAATGCCGTATTTGCGGCAGGCATCCAGCAGCACGCTGGTGCCCAGGATATTGGTGCGCAGGAACAGCTCGGGATCCTCGATGGAGCGGTCCACGTGGCTTTCTGCGGCAAAATTTACGATGATATCCGGTTTTTCATCGCGGAACAGTTTGTCTACGGCCCGGCGATCTGCGATATCTCCCCGGATGAACTTGAATTTCTCCTTGGTCATCGCCTTATCCAAAGTCGCCATGTTTCCGGCATAGGTCAGCTTGTCAAAGCAGATGATCTTGTCTGCCGGGCGCTGCTTGAGCATATAGTATACGAAATTCGCGCCGATGAATCCGGCGCCGCCTGTTACGACAATATTCATTACCGCATCTCCTCATAGATAAAATTCAGATTGGTACGCTCCGACAAAAGTGGCGCTTTCTCGTCCTTTTCCGATAAAATGACAGGATCGAAGGGCCATTCCACGCCGATTTCAGGGTCGTTCCAGCGGATGTTGCCATCGCATTCCGGCGCATAGTAGTTGTCCGCCTTGTACTGGACTTCCACGTCGTCCGTGAGGGTCAGGAACCCGTGGGCGAAACCGCGCGGGATGAAAAGCTGCTTCTTGTTTTCAGCGGAAAGTTCCACTGCTGTCCATTGGGCATACTGCGGAGAACCCTTGCGAATGTCCACCGCCACATCCAGGATGCTGCCCTTCGTGCAGCGCAGGAGCTTTGCCTGACACATGGGATTGAGCTGGTAATGCAATCCGCGGAGCGTTCCCTTTGTCGCGGAGAAGGACTGGTTATCCTGCACGAAGTCCACATGGATTCCGGCCTCTTCCATTCTCCGCAGGGACCAGCTCTCCATGAACCAGCCGCGGGCATCGCCGAATACTTGCGGCTCCAGTATCAGGACACCCTTCAGATTCGTTTCTGTTGCCTTCAAACCTATCGTTCCTTTCGTTGTCTCAGCTATGCTCTTTCACCAGCCGCTGCAGATATTGTCCGTATTCGTTCTTTGCAAGGGGTTCAGCCAAGCGCAGAAGCTGCTCTGCGACAATGTATTTCATGCGGAAGGCAATTTCTTCGATACAGGAGATCTTGAGCCCCTGCCTTGCCTGGATGGTCTGCACAAAGGAGGCAGCCTGCAGCAGGGATTCATGGGTCCCTGTGTCCAGCCACGCATAGCCGCGGCGCATCTTCTGCACCCGGAGCTTGTGCCGCTCCAGATAGACACGATTCACATCCGTGATCTCCAGTTCCCCCCGGGCGGACGGCCGGATGGATTTTGCCACATCCACGATATCGTGGTCGTAAAAATACAATCCCGTGACCGCATAATTGGAGCGCGGCTCCTTCGGCTTTTCTTCCAGGCTCAAGGCATTTCCTTCTTTGTCGAACTCCACCACGCCGTAGCGCTGCGGATCGCTCACATAGTAGGCAAAGACCGTGGCCCCCTCGTCATGTGCGGCAGCCTGCTGGACTGCCTTGGCGAAATCCGAGCCATAGAAGATATTATCGCCCAGCACCAGAGCGCAGCTGTCACCGGCAATGAAATCCTCTCCCAGCAAAAAGGCCTGCGCCAGCCCATCCGGGCTCGGCTGAACAGTATATGAGATGTTCAGCCCAAATTGATGCCCATCCTGCAGGAGCGCACGGTAGAGCTCTCGATCCTGAGGCGTCGTGATGACCAGAATATCGCGGATCCCCGCAAGCATGAGCGCGCTCAAAGGATAGTAGATCATCGGCTTGTCATAGACCGGCATAAGCTGCTTGGAAACGACCATAGTCAACGGATACAGGCGCGTTCCGGAGCCGCCGGCCAGTATGATACCTTTTTTTACCAAGAAAAGCACCTCCGCTCAAAGTTAACTCCACTGGATATTTTAGACGATTCGGCTATCCTTGTAAAGGGGTGCAAAGAGGTTGCACGGGGATTGTCATGGAGAAATTTCATATTGAAGGTGCAAGTGATGTATGATAGAATATAAGCGATTTATTTTGAAATGAAGTTGTGGTCATTCACATATGAGGAGTGTTGTCATGAAGGTCATCATCCTTGCGGGCGGAGGCGGCTCCAGGCTATTTCCCCTCTCACGCAAAGCATACCCCAAGCAGTTTCTGGCTTTGGAGGATGACAAGTCACTGTTGGTTCATACCGTGGAGCGGTTCCTCTCTATGGTTTCCCCGGAGGACATTGTGCTGGTGACGAACGAAAGCTATTATTACCATGTCCAGAATGAACTGGAGCTTTGCCATGCAGACAAGGCCCACATCGTGCTGGAGCCAATCGCCAGGAATACGGCGCCGGCCATTGCCTTGGCAGCCAAATACTGCGACACGGAACTGGGATGCGATCGGGATGAGGTGCTGGTCATCGCCGCGGCTGATCATGTCATCCGGCAGAGGGAAGCTTTTGCCGACTGTGTGTCCAAGGCCGCTGCTGTGGCAGGGGAAGACGCCTTTGTCACCTTCGGTATCAAGCCTCGCAGTCCGGAGACGGGATACGGGTATATTGAAGCCGGGGAAGAGCGGGATGGGAGCTTTCGGGTGCTTTCCTTCAAGGAAAAGCCGGATTTGGCGCTGGCTGAGCAGTATCTGGCAGCGGGGAACTATTACTGGAACTCCGGTATGTTTGCCTTCAGGCTTGGGTGTATCCTGGATGAACTGGCAGCTTACCAGCCTGAGATCAGCGGGCTTTTAGAGGGACGCAGTTATCAGGAAGTGCATGACCGCTTTGAGGATATGCCCTCCATTTCCATTGATTACGCTGTAGCCGAGCACAGCAAAAGGGTGCGCATGGTGCCCCTTTCCTGCTATTGGAACGATATTGGTTCCTGGGACGCTATGTATGACATCCTGCCCAAGGATAAGGCGGGAAATGCGGTCAAGGGAGACTGCATTACCATTGACTGCAAGAACTCCTTGCTGATCGGGCATGACCGCCTGATTGCCGGCATTGGCATCGATGACCTGCTTCTGGTGGAGTCTGATGATGTGATCGTGGCTACTAAAAAGGGAAACTCGCAGAAGGTCAAGGATGTGGTGGATACACTGAAAAAGAACCACCGCAAGGAGGCCACGGAGCATACCACCCTCTACTATTCTTGGGGAACTTCTTCTGCTCTGGGGAAGGGGAAGAATTACGTCATGCGCAAGCTGCGTATCATGCCCGGCAAGGCATTGCCGCTCCGCATGCACTACCATCGCACGGAGCATTTCATCGTCCTTTCCGGTACGGCCGGGGTGAAGCGGGACGATAAGGCCATGATGATTCACGAAAATGAGTCTGTTTTCATCCCCCAGACTTCCCGCTACGAACTTGCCAATCCGGGGCGTATCCCTTTGGAAATCATAGAAATCCGCAATGGCACCTATCTGGGCGAGGATGATGTCGTTGAGTTCTGAAGCGGGGAAGAAATCCCTCAAGGTAGCGCTGGTCTGCGAATGGTTGATTACCTTTGCCGGCGCTGAAAAGGTGGCGGCAGCCATTCTGTCTGTCTTTCCTCAGGCGGATGTGTATGCTGTCGTGGACTTCCTGCCGGAAGAACACAGGGGGTGGCTTCGGGGCAAGAAGGTGCGGACCACTTTCATCCAAAATCTTCCCGGTGCGAAGAGGCATTACAAATCCTATTTGCCGCTTATGCCGCTGGCCATAGAGCAGTTGGACATGTCAGGGTACGATTTGATTATATCCAGCAGTCACTGTGTCGCCAAAGGCGTACTTACCGGTCCCGGTCAGATGCATATTTCTTATGTGCATTCGCCCATGCGGTACGCGTGGGATCTTACGCATGAATATCTGCGTGAAGCCCATCTGGAATATGGGATAAAAGGCTGGATTGCCAAGCTCATCTTACACTATATGCGGTTGTGGGACAGCCGCACGGCTTGCGGCGTGGATGCTTTCGTGGCAAATTCCCGGTTCATTGCCCAGCGAATCAAGAAGGTTTACGGCAGAGAGGCAGATGTCATTCATCCCCCCGTGGATGTGGACGAGTTTCGTGCATGTGAGGAGAAAGAAGATTACTATCTGACGGCTTCCCGCATTGTGCCTTATAAAAAAGTCCATGTGATTGTAGAGGCTTTTCGCCAGATGCCGGACAGAAAGCTGGTTGTCATAGGAGCTGGCCCGGGGTTGGGGGAACTTAAAAAGCTGGCTGGTCCCAACGTGGAAATCCTAGGGTATCAGAGTGATGAAGTCTTGCGGGAAAAGATGCAGCACGCCAAGGCCTTTGTTTTTGCAGCAGAAGAGGATTTTGGCATTACGCCCGTAGAAGCTCAAGCATGCGGCACACCTGTGATTGCCTATGGCAAGGGAGGCGCATTGGAAACTGTGAGGCCTGAAACGGGATGTTTTTTTTATGAACAGATACCGGAAGCCATCTGCAAAACGGTCAAGGATTTTGAAAGGCGGCAGGAAGCATTTTCTCCCACCGATTGCCGTGCTTGGGCGGAATCCTTTCGTGTCAGCCGTTTTTGCAGGGAATTTGAGGCATATGTTGAGAGCAAAATGATATGAACTACATTCGGATCGCTGTAGACGCGCGTATGATCAGGAATTCTGGCATTGGCACTGTGCTGGCGAACGTTCTGGGGGCATGGATTGACAAGCAGGAGAATTTTTTCTTTTACTTGCTGGGGGATCCTGAAATCCTGACTTGCTACAATTGGAGCAGTTCCTCCAGCGTCATGGTGGTGCCGTGTCTGGCTCCTATCTATTCGATACGTGAGCAGATGGCGGTGCCGTTCTGTATCCCGAATGATGCCGACATTTTGTGGGTGCCCCATTACAATATACCGCTGTTCTACGGCGGGAAAATGCTGGTGACGGTGCATGATGTTTTTCATCTTGACATGCCGCAGCTGGTGCCGGGGCTGCATCGGCGGATGTATGCCAGACTCATGTTCAAGGCTGTGACGCATAAAGCCGATAGGATTGTGTGTGTGTCGGAGTTTACCCGAAAGCGGCTGCAATATTTTGAGCCGCAGCTGCCGCCTGAAAAATTGATCGTGGCAGTCAATGGCATTGATCCTTTTTGGAGTCAGTCCCATGCAGCGCAAGAACGACCGTATGGTAAGCCATACATGCTTTTTGTGGGCAATATCAAGCCCAATAAGAATCTTAAACGGCTGATGAAAGCTTTTTGCATGGTAAAAGAACAGATTCCTCATGACTTGATCATCGTAGGGAAAAAGGAAGGCTTCATCATTGGCGACCGGGAGGTCATGGAAGCAGCGTCTGCTATGGGGGAGCGCGTTTTTTTCACCGGACGTATTGATGATGATGCATTGCGCAATTATTACCGCTTTGCGGACTTGTTCGTGTTCCCCTCGCTTTACGAGGGATTCGGGCTTCCGCCTATGGAGGCTCTGGCGGCAGGATGTCATAGGCTGCTGCTCAGTGACATCCCGGTTTTGCGTGAAATATATCACGATTTGGCAACCTTTGCGGATCCGTATAGCGCAGAGGCACTGGCTGAAGGAATGTTGTCCTGCCCAAAAAAGCCGCCTGTTTCCGCAAAGCAGGTAGATAGCTTGATGCAGAGACACAACTGGCAGCAGGTGGTACAAAAAATGGAAAGTATGGTAACACAAGTAGTGTCTGACACTTCTCTTTGATAAAAATTTTAAATGAAGGATGAGGATTTTTATCAAAGCCAGTCGTGCATACGCACGCTTGAGGTTTCATGCGCGCT
>CALGGN010000430.1 GCA_937915915.1 uncultured Selenomonas sp.
CATGACAGGAAAAGACTCGGCAAGGGCAAAAGGGAATTAATCAGTGGTTCCTTAATCCCTTCCCATGCTCGTTTTAACACAGGTTTGGTAGCCTCAGCCAGTTTTTTGGCAGCCTTGGTGACTGCCTTTCCAATCATGGAATCGCCAATGCGACCGACTGTCGCACCGACAAAACTTCCAACAGCCATACCGACAGGAGCAAGAACAGGAATTACCGCCGCTACAGCCATGCCGATTTTCTGCCCGACTTGTCGCCCAATTTTTTCAGACCCAAAATTCCTCCTCAAAAAATATTTAAATCTCCGCAATAACTCGTGAAGGAATACCGCTGAAATTTATCAAGTTGAGCGGATATGTATGAACTTGAAAAATTTTTTTGTCGGCAAAAATAATTTTATCGAGATTTACAAGATTTTCAATCACAAAAGTGTCATTGTCGGCAAAAAATTTATCGGCTTTTGCATGTTCACATCCGTGACGAACTCCGCAATTGTCTACGCCTACAAGACTGATTTTTTTCTCAACAAAATTTTCTATCAAATCCCAAGAAAGTTCAGGATTATTTTTAAAATATTCTTCCGTGCCGTAATCAAATTTTTCAATCACGCCTGTGTAAAGCAAAACAAAATCGCCGCTTTGAATTTTATCTGCGTCAATGTCTGAAATTTTAATTTCGCGACCTGAAATCTTGCTGACATCAAAAATAATTCCGCGTCTTTCGCCGTAGTCGAGCGGAAATTTTTTTTCCATAGCATCAAAATGCGTGCCGATATGTCCCATCGCCATAATATTTTTGTCGCGTTCGCTGAGTTTGCTTGTAAATTCTTCAATTTTTTCTTTAGTCAGCGGATAAGTCAAATCAATTTTCATAAGGCAACCTCCTAAAAACCCGATTTTTTTCATAACGAAATAATCGTACCGTATAAAAATGGTAAAATATATACCAAAATCATCAAAAAAAAGAGTCAATTACTTCAAATTATCCCATTTGTTTTAGCCAGATCTATCGTTTTACATATAGGAATTTTTGCTGCTAATCTGCTTCTCCAAAGTTCGTATCATAGAAATTTAATCTTGCTTGTATTGAATTGCGTACATCTTCGACAATAGTTTTATCCGGTAAAGCATCTATCCACTGATTTTGAATTTCCTTAAAATTTACAGCTTGCTTCCATTGAAGCAATTCTTTATCCGTAAGAATACGAACCTTGGCATTAGATTTTTTAAGTTCCTTGATCTGCCATTCAAATGCCTTATCCGCAAAACTCCCCATGCTTTTGTATGACGCATCGGCTGCATTTTTTATTGCAGCTTTATCATCTTTGGATAAGCTGCCCCATACGTCTTTGTTCATGGAGATTACGTAAATATGCCCCAGCCACAGCTTTTTTGATGTCAGGATGTACGGCGCGACTTCTTGCGCATTTATATCATAGCCGCTGTCGATATTGACCATAAGCCCATCCAATTCTTTCTTTTTTAAGGCATCATATACTTGCTTACCCCAGGGTATCTTAACAGGGCTGGCTCCCACGGCTTTTAGATGATCCTGATGCCAAAAACTTGCCGTTCGCAATTTTTTGTTCTTTAATTCCGTCAAGTCTTTTATTGGAGAGGTGCTGTAAAAGGCTACCGGATATCCTATAGCCACATATACAGGGACAAGATTTTGCTTTTCCAATTCCTCCTGCAGGACGGAAATATCCCTGTAAATTGTGCTGAGAAACTCCACTTGTTTCTTACCTGACGGCCCCAACGGAAAGCTTTTGAACAGCTGGTGCAACGGCATATTGGCGGCATCGTATTCAGGAACAATAACAGCCATATCAAGCGTTCCGTCCTTTGTCTTCTTGAGAGCATCATAGCCTGTAGACAGTTCACTGTTCCAATGTGGCTCTATTTTCAGTTTGCCATGAGATTCCTTTTCTATGTTCTTGAAAAATACATCATTGAGAAAAGCGGTCCGCATATTCCCCAGAGGCTCATGGTCACTGTAGGTCAATACTCGTTCCATTGCGTTGGCCTCACCTACTGCAACAGCAAGCAATGCAATCAATACTGCAAATAATATACGCATAGTAACTATCCCTTTCTAATAGTATCGCATCAAAACAGTGCCAAAAACGCCGAACCTGACAGGGCATAGCACACCCCTCGAATTCGATGATTATTCATCTCGAATACGAACAATCCTCCATGGTGCCGAATATAAGTCGATGTGCAACCACAGCAACATATGATACCAACCCATACGGAAGATATTCTACATTTCCTTGTCGATTCCTTCTGTCCTTCAAATTCAGCGGGTCGTATTGGAGAAAAAGACCAGTTTCCCGATCTTTCTCAATAATAGTACTCAACTTTCCCACTCAAAAAACGACCCTAAAGCCCTGAAAAATCTACAAGAAT